>JAFGWA010000008.1 GCA_016937715.1 Candidatus Goldiibacteriota bacterium | reverse complement strand
GTAACCGGGGATTCTTGGCAGGCTGTACTTTGAAAAGCGGACATTTCTATTTTGCAGAAAATAGGACACTTCTATTTTGCGTTGACACCCCTTTTTTTATTGGTTTTAAAAATACTTTATTAGGTATATAATGTCCCAAATTCGTGTTTTGGAGGCATTATGAGGACCGTAAAGGTACTGCTGATTGCGGTAATTTCAGGGATATTATCACAGGTAGCAGTTTTTGCGCAGGAACAGGCCATTAAGCCGGCTAAGAGCGTGGTTAAACAGATGGAAATGTTTGAAGCTTCCCTGGAATATGATATTACCGGTATTAACCCGTATGATTATTCAAAGGTTCAGTTTAAAACCACTTTTAAATCGCCTTCGTCCAAACGTAATGAAATAGAAGGTTTTTATTCCGATGATTTTGAATTTGACGGCAAAGCGGAATACTTATCTGCAGGCGGTTCGTTTAAGGCGCGTATTATCCCAAAAGAAGCCGGTGAATGGACATATAGAATGGAATTAAACATAGGCGGCAAGCCTGTGACAATAACCGCGTGGGAAACATTCACGTGCAAAAGAAGTTCTGATTCCCGTGGTTTTGTAAGGATAAGCCCTGCAGACACCCTGTTTTTTGAATTTGAAAACAAAGAGCCTTTTTTTGCAAAGGGTATTAATATGGCGTGGGCAAACCAGGAACGCATGTACGAAGATTATAAATACTGGATAGAAAAGTTTTCCGCAAACGGCGGTAATCTTATAAAGATTTGGATGGCTCCGTGGAGTTTTGGCATTGAAACAGACAAGCTTGGCGGCTATTCTTCGCGCCAGAAACAGGCGGCAATGCTGGATCAGGTTTTTGAACTTTGCAGGGAGCATGATGTTTATATTCAGATGTGCCTTGTGTCTCACGGGGAATACTCCATAAACACAAACTCCGCGTGGGATGATAATCCTTACAATTCCAAAAATGACGGAGTGATTGATGAACCACAGGAATTTTTTACATCTAAAGTGGCGCGGCAGATGTTTAAAAACCGCCTGCGCTATATTATTGCAAGGTGGGGTTATTCCCGAAATCTTTTTGCGTGGGAGCCGTTTAATGAAGCGGATTTGACTGATAAATTTGATGCTGCCGCCGTTGCCGAATGGCACAGTGATATTTTTTCTTTTATTAAAAAATATGATGTAAATAAACATTTAACAACGGCGTCATTTTTTGACCCTGCCGGGGGTGAGGATGTCTGGAAACTTGAAAGTATTGATTTTGTTCAGACGCATATTTACAGCCTTAAAGACGCGGCGGTGGAAATATTTGACGCTTCAAGGATAAAAACGGAAAAGTATAACAAGCCGCATATTGTAGGCGGGTTTGGACCGGCGGCGGTTTTGGAAGGCATGACAGACAGTGTAAAAGATGAAAAAGGCATTCAGCTGCATACGGGTATCTGGGGTGGAGCGCTTTCGCTTTCCGCCGGCTGGCCCATGATATGGCGGTGGGACGTATATGTTGATAAATTCGGGTTGTGGGATATTTATAAACCCCTGTCTGATTTTCTGCGCGGGATAAACTGGGCAAGGGGGGATTATTTTCAGCTGCGCGCGGAAAAAGCGTATTACTATGATTACGAAAATAAAAAACCGGGAAGCGTAAAAATATACCCTGAAGACAGGCAGGCAAAAGCAAAAAAGAACAGGTTTATAATCACCCCTGCCGGGGACGCTTTAAACACAGACCAGTTTATGGCGTTTCTTTACGGGGAATTAAAACCGGAAATGAAAAATGACCCTGTACTTGTAATGACCAACAGATTTCCGGCGAAGCTGATTATAGGCATTAATAAAGTATCTGATAATAATACGCTTCTGGTGGAAATAAACGGCGAGCGTGTTTTTAAAACTGAAATAAACGCTAAAGATCAGCCCGGGGCGGTTTTTCAGAAAGAATTAAATGTTTATCAGGCGGACTGCAAACTTACATATACCGTTGACCTGCACGCTGGGGATAATGAGGTAACAATAAAAAATACCGGCGCGGACTGGATTAAACTTGATTACGTGGAAATAACTGATTTTACCGACCCTTCAATCGCGCCTGTTTTTATTGCGGGAGTGCAGAGTGAAGCTTCCGCGTATATCTGGTACAAACACAGGGACTATACATGGGAAAACACGCAGACGGATAAAGTTGAAGGCAGTTATATAGATGTTTCGGATTTAAGGCCCGGCCGTTATGTGATTGAGTATTTTGACACTTATACAGGCGGCGTGACTGATAAAAAACAGGTAATAAAACATGAAGAAGATTTAAGGCTGGACCTGCCGACGTTTGATAAAGACGCGGCGATTAGAATAAGGGAATATAAATAAAAAAGCGGGTAATTATGGATAAAAAAATACAGTCTCTTTTAAAAGATAAAAAAGCAATGAAAGATGAAGGTTTCTTTCTTGTTGATACGGAGAAAATACTTGAAGAGGCGCTGGATGCCGGGATAAAGGTGGAAGGGTTTTTTTATGATAATAAACAGCTGCTTGAAAAATTCAGCACTCTAATATCCGCAGCAGAAAAAGTAAAATCAAATGACATAAGCCGTTTTGCGTCTGTTAAAACTCCCGCGGGATTTCTGGCGCTGTGCAGGGTGCCGCAAAAAACACTTAACGACTTCAAATCCGAGCAAAATATCATTTTGCTGGACGGAATTCAGGATCCTTCCAACCTTGGCGCTATAATAAGAAGCGGCGCGGCTTTTGGGTTTAATACGTATATTTTAACTGACGGCTGCGCAGGAATTTATTCGGAAAAAACCATACGCGCGTCAGCCGGCGCGGTTTTTAAAGTGAATGCAAAAATAATAAGTGCTGAAGAAATTGCTGATTTTGCCCGTGAATACAGGTTTTTTGTAACAGACGTAAATGACGGCATTGATATCAAAAAAGTAAAAACAGAAGGCAAAACGGTTTTGGTATTTGGCAGTGAAGGAATGGGCGTCAGTGAAGAGATAAAACAAATATCAAAAAATAAAATAAAAATACACTATCCCGGTGATGTGGAATCGCTGAACGTGGCAGCGGCTGCGGCAATTATCTTTTTTGAATTTTCATCAAAATAATTTTGTTTTTTATTTCTGAAAAAACACGCATAACCCTTATTTTATAAATAATTTTAACATTTTTATTTTGTGGTTTTTGTGGTGGCAGTGGTAGGCGCGGGCTTCAGCCCGGGGCGGTTGCAGTTGGATTGTGTAATTATCTTTACCAAGCCTCCAAACTTCCAAGCGTCCAAGCCTCTATTTGACCTTACGCTTATTCGGGGCTATAATTGCATTGGGAAGACAGAAAAGTAAAAAGGCGGTGATATATATGTCCGCTTTCAATAACAGAAGGTCAGGCAGCGAACGCAGGCAGGAAGAAAGGCGTATGAAGGGCGGTTATATGGGGAAAACTTTTGAAACCGCGCGCCGTTCAAAACGCAGAATAAGAGAAGAACGCCGTTTTAAAAACAACCCTTTAAGCCGGATAGAATTTTAAAAAAAGAATTCGGCGTTTTTCAGGTAAATCAAATACTCAAATCAGTATATTGATGGGCAAAAGGTATTAATATCATTTAAATCTGTTTTAAAATAATATAAAAAAACAAAAAATAATGCATTTAAACTACAACTATTTTCATTTTTTTGGGGATAAGTCAAAAAACATCTTAAAAATAAGGCAAAAATACAAGTGTAAATCATACCGCGGGTGGGATATATGTATTGACAAAACAGTGTTTTGGGGTATAATTTAGGCAAATAGTGGGAAAAAGTGGGATGGATTTATTTAAAGGAGCGCTATAGTGATAAAAATTGGTTTTATAGGGCAGCATGAGCACAGCCTTGATGAAAAAGGCCGCGTAAGTATTCCGTCCAGGTATAAAAAATATATTGAAGAGATAACTTCTGACCCGGATAAACGCGCAACCCTTGTTCTTTCAAAAAGCAAAGACAAGTGCATAGAGGTCTTTGCGCCGGAGAAGTGGGAAAAAATGATGGAACAGTACGCGGAAGGGACAAAACTTGATGAACAGGAACGCGATTTAAAGTATATGAGGGCAAAACTTGCAAATACGGAATCCGTAAATATTGACAAGGCGGGAAGGATAATTATTCCTCCATTCCTTAAGGAATACGCTAAAATTGGAAAAAATGTGGTGTTTGCGGGCATCGGGGACAGGTTTGAAATATGGGATAAAAATACTTTTGACGATAACAACAAATAGGGAGGAAATAAAATGAGTGTACAGACAACATCAAAAAAATTCGTAATGCTTATCATGAAGGGCGAGATAGCGCTTGAAGATATCATCGCCTTAAAAGAGATAATAAACAGTTTTATAGAGATGGAACAGTTCTTATTTATAATTGATTTTGCCGGAGTGACGCATATAAATGTAAGTGGAATAGAGTACTTAAATGAAAGAAAGGAAAGGGTCCGCAGCCTTGGCGGCGATATTAAAATTATAGGCGCCAATGATTACGTCCGCAATCTCTTTGTTTACGCCGGGTATTGGGGCGAATTTGATTTCTTTGCGAATGAAGAAGAAGCGGTCAGGGCTTTTAGCTGCCTTATATGACATTTTCCCACAAGACCGTACTTCTTGAAGAAACCGCGGAATTTCTGCGGTTGGCCGGGAAAAAAGGGCTGTGGGTGGACGCAACGCTGGGCTTCGGAGGACATAGCGAAAGGATATTAAAAGATATGTCACCTGAGGCCTTTTTAATAGGTATAGATCAGGACGACAGGGCTCTTGAATACGCGTCTGACAGGCTTAAAGGATATTCTAATTTTAAGGCGATAAAAGGCAATTTTAAAGATCTTGAAAAGATAGTGCATGAACAGGGTTCGCAGTCAATAAGCGGGATAGTTTACGACCTTGGAGTATCAAGCATGCAGCTTGATGACGGCACACGCGGCTTTTCTTTCATGAAAGACGCGCCGCTTGACATGAGAATGGATGAAACGTCGCCCTTGTCCGCTGATGATGTGGTGAACAGGTACAACAGGGCGGACCTGGAGCGTGTGATAAAAGATTACGGAGAAGAAGGGTATTACGCGAAAATAGCCGATTTCATAATGAAAAGCAGGCCGGTGAAGGGAACGTTGGAGCTTGCGGAGATAATCAAAAAAGCAAAGTTTGGCAAAGAAAAGATACACCCGGCCACAAAAGTGTTTCAGGCAATAAGGATAGAGGTAAATAACGAACTGGGCGCGCTTGAAAAAAGTATTAAGAGCGCGGCCTCGCTTTTAGTACCGGGCGGAAGAATGTGCGTGATTTCATTCCATTCGCTTGAAGACAGGATAGTTAAAAACTTTATCAGGGAAAAATCGCGCGGCTGCGACTGCGGATACAGGCCGTGCATATGCCATAAGATAAAAGAACTTGAAGCGGTGACAAAGAAACCCGTAACAGCATCTTTTGAGGAGACAAGGCAGAATCCCCGCGCAAGAAGCGCGAAATTAAGGTGCGCGGAAAAACTTTAGCGGCAATAAAAATTCAGGAGAAGACAGTGGCGGAGTTTTCAAACAGGTTTTTAAGGGGCTTAAACGCGGGAAGCGTAAGGCCTGCCAGAGGCGGAGCGAATAAAATTATAGGGCGTATAGTCTTATTGGCGTTTCCTTTTCTTCTTGTGGTGTGGTTTTACACCCAGAGCGCCAAATTAAATTATGACGTAAATGAACTTATCAGGGAGCGGGATACCCTTAAATCCCAGAATAAAATGCTTGAAATGAAAGTACAGGTGGCCATGTCCGGAAGCGGAATTGAAAAGGTTGCAAGGGAACGGTACGGTTTTAGAGCGGCCAGGCCCGGCGATGTATATGTCATAAAAAAAGAGTTCAGCGCGCTTGGTTTCTTTTAAAGCGGGCAAAGGGGTATAAGGTTGAAGCACGGCGTTTTTTCCGAAGAAAAGAGAATAGAGCTGGTACTGGCGGCGTTTGTTTTTGTGCTTGCCGTGCTTTTTGTACGCCTTCTTTTTCTTCAGGTGATAATGCATTCGTCGTTAAAAGACCGCGCGGATAAAGGGCAGATGTCAACAGTGAAAAAGCAGATAGGCAGGGGCGCCATATATGACAGCACCGGCAGGCAGCTTGCCATGAGCATAAAAACGGAGAGCATCTGCGTCACCCCAAGAAACGTAAAGTATAAAGACAGGACAGCGGACTTTTTGAGCAAAAAACTGGGTTTAAGCAGGCAGTTTGTGCTGTCCAAACTTAAAAGCCGCAGCGGGTTTGAATATATCAAAAGAAAAGTTCCTTCCTCAATCGCGGATGAAATACTTGATAAAAAGATACCCGGCGTATTTTCGCGGTCGGAAGAAAAAAGGTATTACCCTTACGGCGAAATAACCGCGCACATTACAGGCTTTGCCGGTACTGATAATAAAGGGCTTGAAGGCATTGAAATGGCTTACGAGAAATACATGAAAGGGAAACTTGGCAGGGAAGAAATCCGCGTTGATGCCAAAAGAAGGCCTATACTGATAGGTAATAAAAAAATAAAAAAAGCCGAACGCGGCGCGGATGTCTATACCACTATAGACGGAAATATTCAGTACGCGGCTTACCGCCAGCTGGAAGAGACCGTTAATAAAAGCAGGGCGAAATCCGGCAGCATAATTGTCATGAATCCGGAGACAGGGGCGATTTACGCGGCTGTAAATTATCCGTCTTATGACCCTAATACCCCGGCCACGGCCAATGCCGATAAAAAAAGGAACCGTATTATAACCGATATGTACGAACCCGGTTCCACTTTTAAAATATTTACAATGGCCGCTTATCTGAAAAAGTTTCCCAATTCCGATGACGAAAAAACCTACTGTGGAATGGGCAAAGAGGTTTTTAAAATAGGCAAATATAACAGGACTATTCACGACCATGAGAAACACGGCGACCTGACGGCGGCTGAAATAATAAAGGTTTCATCCAACATCGGTACGGTAAAACTGGCAATGAAACTAAAGCCGGCTGATTTGTATCAGGAATACCTGGCTTATGGTTTTGGTTCAAAGACCGGTATTGACCTCCCGGGAGAAGTTACAGGGCTTTTAAGAAACGTGAATAAATGGGATAAGGTATCAATTACTTCCGTGCCTTATGGCCAGGAAGTTGCGGTATCTTCGCTTCAGCTTGTGCGCGCGTATGCGGCTATTGCAAACGGCGGCAAACTTGTGACTCCTTACCTTATTGAAAAGATACAGAAGAACGGGCGCACGGTATACAGGCATAGAATTAAAAAACAGGACGGGCCTGCCACCGGCAGCAGGAGAGAGAAACTTGTATCGATGCTTGAAACTGTCACGGAAAAAGACGGGTCAGGAAAAAAAGCGGCTGTGGCGGGTTATCGCGTGGCGGGAAAAACAGGTACCGCGCAGAAGCACAGGACAGACGGAAAAGGTTATGCGGCAAATAAGTATGTAGCCTCTTTTATAGGGTTTATGCCTGCGGATAATCCTAAGACGGTAACGCTGGTGACAATAGATGAACCGCAGGGGTTTGTATATTTTGGAGGCGATCTTGCAGGGCCGATATTCAGAAATTTAAATACCATGATGGCTTCATATTTTAAGGTGCTTCCTGAGGAGACTGTTATAGCGAAGGCGGAAGAAAGCGGCGATAATTTTCAAACCGCAAAGATGCCGCGCATAAAAGATAAAACTTTTAACGAGGCAAAATTACTGCTTGCGGAAGAAAAAATAAAATATCAGAGGCATGGTTTTGGAAAAGTGGTAATAGCTCAGGAACCGGAACCCGGTGAAAAAATGGTATCCGGTAAATACGCGCAGATTTTTCTTGGTGATGAAAATAATGATAATAAAGAAAAAACATACATGCCGAATGTAAAGGGCATGACTGTAAGGCGTGCGATGGAAGTGTTAAGGCTCTACGGCTTGAACGCGAAATGCACGGGCAGCGGTTTTGCGGTAAGCCAGGAGCCAAAACCGGGAGTGGCGATGAAAAAAGGCGCTGTCTGCACGGTAAGTTTTGATATGAGGGACGGCGTATGAAAATGATAACCTGCGAAAAACTTGCGGTGATGCTGGGCGGAAAAATTATATCCGGGCGCGGCTCTGTGAAAATAAGCGACGCTGAAGAAAATTCAGCCCTTGTAAAAAAGGGTTTGGCTTTCTTCTGCGTTATTGGAAGAACAACAGACGGGCATAATTACGCGTCCGATGCCGCGGCGCGCGGAGCTTCATGCGTTGTGGTAAGCAGGGAAATACCGGGCTTAAAAGCCACGTGTGTGATAAAGGTGAACGATGTAAGAGAAGCGCTGTACAAAACCGTGGATTATTTTTACGGTGAATACAGAAAAAAAGTCCGGGTAATAGGTATTACCGGTACGAAAGGCAAGACCACCACGGCTTATCTTGCGGCCGCCATGTTAAAAGAAGCGGAAGGTAAAGAACAGTCCATGATAGGTACTGTGGAATATAGGGTGGGAAAAAAGGCGGTAACATCAAATAATACCACGCCTTCCAACCTGGCAATTCACAGGATAATAAAGCAGTCGGCGATTAAAAAAATTAAATACCTGGTGATGGAAGTTTCAAGCCATGGCCTTGACCAGGACAGAATAAAGAATATAAAACTGGCTGCGGCGGTAATTACTAATGTCACCAGGGATCACTTTGATTATCACGGAAATTATGAAAATTACCTGGCTGCAAAGTTAAAGATAATTAAATACGTTGATAAAAGCGGGATGCTTACCGTGAATAAGGATGACCCGGGTGCCATGAAATTTATCAGCGCGGCAAAGAAAGCCGGAATAAAAACAGCCACATGTTCGTTAAAGAAAGACGCGGATATCAGTGCTGTTGAATATTCACTGTCCCGCAGCGGCATGGATGTAAAATTATTATT
This sequence comes from Candidatus Goldiibacteriota bacterium, assembly GCA_016937715.1. Classification (NCBI taxonomy): domain Bacteria; phylum Candidatus Goldiibacteriota; species Candidatus Goldiibacteriota bacterium. The sequence continues at coordinate 48,578 of JAFGWA010000008.1, read as the reverse complement.
AAAAAATAGGCCCGTAAGCTTAAGCTGCACGATGACCGGAGAACACAACATAAGTAATATTATGTGCGCCATTAGCGCTGTAATAAAGTTTGCCGGTATAAAAGCCGTGATTAGAGCCATAAAAAAGTTTAAAGGCGTGGCAGGCAGGATGGAAATAGTTTACGCGAAAGACATAACTGTAATAGTGGATTTTGCGCATACGGCTGATTCAATAGAAAAAGTGCTGGAAGTGGTAAATGAGATAAAGACCGGGCGCGTAATTATGCTCTTTGGCGCAGGCGGGAACAAAGACCGCGGTAAAAGGCCCATGATGGGAGCTGCCGCCGCAAAACTGGCGGATGTTGTTGTGGTGACCTCTGATAATCCCAGAATGGAAAAACCTGAAGATATAATAAAAGATATTACAAAAGGAATAAAGCGCAGAGACAATATATATCTTGAACCTGACAGAAGAAAAGCCATAAAGCTTGCCGTTAATATTGCTGAAAAAGAAGATATTGTAATACTGGCGGGCAAGGGGCATGAGACTTATCAGGATGTTATGGGAAAAAAGGCGCATTTTTCGGATCAGGAAGAGGCGCGTGCGGCATTGAAAAACAGGGGTAATAAATAAGATGAGGATAAATCTAAGTGAAATATACTCGCTTTTTGGCGCCCCGTTTAAAGGTAAAGATGTACAAGTGGCGGGAATTACCGCGGATACAAGGGCAATAAAAAAAAATTATGTGTTTGTGGCGATAAAAGGCGAAAAAAATGACGGCCATGATTATGCGTCTGAAGCGGTAAAAAAAGGCGCTATTGTATGCATAACACAAAGAAAGATAAAAGGCGTACCGTGTATTATTGTTGATGATACAAAAGAGGCAATAATGAACCTTGGCAGGTATTACGCGGCCAAGTTTAATAACTTAAAGATAGCCGCGGTAACAGGCAGCAACGGTAAGACCACTACAAAAGAGCTGCTTGGGGCTTTTTTACAGGAAATGTATGCTGTAAAGAAAAGCGAGAAAAGTTTTAATAATTACCTTGGAGTGCCGCTTACGCTATTTGGGCTGGAAAATGAAATCCGGGCGCTGGTACTTGAAATGGGAATGAACCATAAAGGCGAGATTAGTAAACTTGCCCGGCTGACGCCTTTAGACGCGGTGATAATAACAAACATCGGCCGCGCTCACATCGGCAATATGGGAAGTCAGGATAAGATAGCAGAGGCGAAGGCGGAAATATTTGAAGGTTTAAGAAGAGGCGGAGCTGCTGTATTAAACGGCGATGACCGCTATTATAAGTTTTTAAGCAAAAAAGCAGGAAATAAGGTGATAAGTTTTGGAACAGGCGCGAAAACGAATTACAGAATATCGGCGGTAAAAGAGTCAGTGACGGGAACGAAATTTTCGCTTAATAAGGTTCAGATGAGTACGAAATTTAAAGGCATTCATAATATTTATAATATAGCTGCAGCTGCTGCGGCAGCAGGAGTACTTGGCGTGGATTTAAAGAAGGTAAAAAAAGCGCTGGCAGTTTTTTCCATGAAAGGGTTAATGAGGTTTGAAGAGATAAAGTTAAAAGGCGCAAGCGTGATTAATGACAGTTATAACGCGAATCCGGATTCTTACGCGGCTTCGCTTATGTCTTTAAAACAGATGAAAAGAAAGAACCTTGTGATAGTGTCCGGAGATATGCTGGAACTTGGCAAAGATTCACCTGCCATGCACAGGGAAATAGGCGCAAAGATAGCGCGGATTAAACCTCTGGCGCTTCTTATATACGGCGGTTTTGCCCGTGATGTGGAAAAAGGTTATGTTAAAGAAAACGGAAAAAATAAAGCCGTGTGTTTTACCGACAGGCAGGAACTGAAAAAAGCCCTTGCGCCGTACCTTAAAAAGGGAAATACGGTTTTTCTTAAAGGTTCAAGGGGAAACAAACTGGAAGAAATAATTAAATAAAATAACTTTAAGAAAAGGAAGTGCCGCACATGTTTTATCATTTGATATACCCGCTTAGCGCGCAGTTTTCGGCGCTTAATGTTTTCAGGTATATTACGGTAAGGTCCGCTTTTGCCGCGATTACAGCTTTTCTTATTACGGTGTTTATCGGTAAATTTGTAATCAAAATGCTGCGTAAAATGAAGATTGGGCAGGTGGTCAGGGAAGACGGGCCTAAAAAACACCTTGAAAAACAGGGAACGCCGACCATGGGCGGTATAATGATACTGTTTTCGGTGGTTGTTTCAATCCTTTTATGGGGCAGGTTTGATAATGAATATGTTTATATGGTCCTTTTTGCCGCGCTGTGGTTCGGAGGAATAGGCCTTCTTGATGATATCTTAAAACTTAAAATCGGCACAAAAGGTTTAAGCGGGCGCTGGAAACTTGTGCTGCAGTTTGCCGGGGCGTTTGCCATAACCGCTTTTTACCTTCATTTGGAAGCTGATAAAGCTTATGCCGCGCAGGTGGCGCTTCCGTTTATTAAGCATGTGCTGGTACTGCCGTTCTGGGCATACTTCATTTTTGGAGGGATTTTAATCTCCGGCTGGTCAAACGCGGTTAATCTTACGGACGGCCTTGACGGTCTGGCAAGCGGGCTGGCTTTATTTGTATTCGCGGCGCTTGTGGTGCTTGCGTATATAATAGGAAACATGAATTTTTCTTCTTACCTTATCCTTACCCATGTGCCAAAAGCGGGCGAACTTGCGGTATTCGGCGCGGCTTTTGCCGGCGCTCTGCTTGGATTCCTGTGGTTTAATTCTTATCCGGCTGAAGTTTTTATGGGCGATGTGGGAGCCCTTATGCTGGGCGGTGTAATAGGCACCATAGCGATGCTTATAAAACAGGAAATACTGCTTCTTATACTTGGCCTTGTTTTTGTGGTGGAAGTGCTGTCAGTGATACTTCAGGTGACGTCCTTTAAACTTACAAAGAAAAGAATATTTAAAATGGCGCCATTGCACCACCATTTTCAGCTTAAAGGCGTATCTGAACCGAAAATCATAGTGCGTTTCTGGATAGCGGCGGTGATTGTGCTGCTGTTCACGTTAACCACACTGAAGATAAGGTGACCTTATGGATATCAACGGAAAAAACATTGTAGTGCTTGGCGCAGGTAAAAGCGGTATTTTAGCTGCCGTGCTTGCAAAGAAAAAAGGCGCCGGTAAAGTTGTTTTAAGCGATGTTAAACCAAAGGCGAAGATGGAACAGGATGTGTTAAACCTGGAAACGGCGGGAATTGAAATAGAAGCCGGCGGCCATGGCAATGAAACTGTTTTAAACGCGGACATAATAGTGGTAAGCCCCGGAGTTTCTCTTTTTGGCGAATGGTTTGAAATGGCCAAAAGGCATAATAAAGAGGTTCTTGGCGAGATAGAGTTTGCCTACCGCTTTATGGAAAAGGGCGCGAAAATTATCGGCATAACCGGGACAAACGGAAAAACAACAGTTACGACGCTTACTGATGAAATTTTTAAGGCGCAGCTTGGCGATAAAGCGGTGCTGGCCGGAAATATCGGGATTCCTTTTTGTGATGTGGTTTGCTCCAAGAAGGGATACACCCATGTAATAATGGAAATAAGCAGTTTTCAGCTGGATACAATAAAGGAATTTAAGACAGATGCCGCGGTTATTCTTAATATTACTGATGACCATATGGACAGGTATGACTCCATGCAGGCGTACGCGGAATCCAAGGCGAGAATATTTTTAAATCATACGCCGCAGGATATTCTGGTGTTAAACAGGCATGACAGGTTCACGGAAATAATGGCGTCCATGTCAAAGTCGCGCAAGGTATATTTTTCCGCGTACGCGGAATCCGATGACTGTTATTTCTTTGGGGATGAAGCTTATTTCAGAAAGATAAACGGGAAAAAGGAAAAGTTGTTTGATGCGGCGGGTGTGCAGCTGCTTGGAAAACACAATGTTGAAAATATTCTGGCATGCCTGGCCTTGTCGGAAGCATGCGGCCTTGACATGCATAAAGCGGAGGAAACCATTAAGAATTTTAAAGGCCTTCCGCACAGGATTGAATTTGTGGCAGAGGCCGGCGGAAAGAAGTTTTATGACGATTCTAAGGGAACCAATGTGGATGCGGTAATACGAGCTCTGGAAACGTTTGACAGGCCTTTGGCGCTTATACTGGGCGGCAGGGAGAAAAATACGGATTTTGAACAGTTAAAAAAAGTGCTGCCCGGTAATGTTAAGGCTGTTATTGCTTTGGGCGAGAACAGGGATAAATTAGAGGTTATATTTAAAGATTCAGTGCCTGTTGTAAAGTGCGCCTCTATGGAAGAAGCGGTTAATGCCGGGTGCGCGCTTGATGTGGAAGTGGTGTTGTTATCTCCGGCGTGCGCAAGCTTTGACCTTTTTAAAAGCTACGGGCACAGGGGTGATGAATTTAAAAAATATGTTTTAAAGGCGGCTGAAAATGGCAAAGTCTAACGCCAAAACAAAAGCGCTTGACAGCGTGGATCCGATACTTCTGATTGATGTATTGGTTCTTACGCTTCTTGGCCTTATCATGGTTTACAGCGCAAGTTCTGTCGTAAGTTATGAAGACTACGGCGATTCGGCGTACTTTTTTAAAAAACAGCTTATGTGGGCGTTTTTGGGAATAATAGCCGCCGGTTTTTTTATGCTGTATGAGCCGGAAAAAATGAAGAAACTTATACCTTTTTTCCTTCTTGTTTCCGTAATAATGCTTTTTATGGTGCATGTGCCGGGATTCGGAAAAAAAGCAGGCGGTGCGGTGCGCTGGCTTAAACTGCCGGGCCTTCCGCAGATACAGCCCTTTGAATTTGTTAAACTGTTTTATGCCATGTATCTGGCATTTCTGTTCAGCGATGTCAAACTGCCGTTTAAAAAAATATTTATTAAATCGCTTATGGTTACCGGAGTTATTTGTTTTGGCCTTATACTGCAGCGCGACCTTGGAGGCACATTTATAATAATGGCGCTTTTTATAATTATGACGCTTATATCAGGGGCGCCTTTAAAAATATTCGCGGTCACTATTCCGGCGGCGGCGCTTGTGGTCGCGGCGCTTATCATTGCGGAACCTTACAGGGTAAAAAGAATGTTTGTGTATCTTGACCCGTGGAAAGATTATTTTGGAGCCGGCTGGCAGACAGCGCAGTCGCTTATAGCTATAGGCACCGGAGGCATATTTGGAATGGGACTTTCGCAGGGGCAGCAGAAGTTTTTATATCTGCCCACGCCGCATACGGATTATATATATTCAATAGTGGGTGAGGAAACGGGATTTATCGGCGCGGCCCTTGTGGCTGTGATGTTCTTTGTGTTTTTATGGCGTGGAAGCGCGATAGCAATAAACGCCAAAGACAGGTTTTTAAAGCTTCTTGCGTGTTCCGTGACTTTTATGATTGGCGTGCAGGCTTTTACCAATATGGGTGTGGCAACAGGCATACTGCCGCCAAAAGGCACCACGCTTCCGTTTTTCAGCGCCGGCGGTTCGTCGCTTTTAATTTCGCTTATGGCCGCGGGAATTCTGCTTGGCGTGTCACGCAAAGTGTTTGGTGAGGGCAAATGAAGATAATTTTTGCCTGCGGCGGTACAGGCGGGCACATATATCCGGCGCTGGCTGTTGCCGAAGATATGAAGAAGAAAGTAAAAAATGCCGAAGTGCTTTTTGCGGGCAATAAGAGCGGAATGGAAGCTTCAATAATTCCGCGGAGAGATTATGACTTTAAGGGTATAGAAACAAGGCCTTTGATAAGAAAGTTTACATTTAAGAATGTTATAAACGGAGCGTTTGTCATAAAGTCGCTCTTTGACGCGTTAAAAATAGTAAATGAATTCAGGCCGGATATAGTGATGGGAACAGGAGGTTTTGCCTCTTTCCCTTTTGTGCTGGCGGCCGCTTTGACCGGCAGAAAGACGCTTATACACGAGCCTAATGTGTATCCGGGGCTGGCAAACAGAATGCTTGCCGCGGCGGTGTCTGCCGTGACGGTTGGTTTTATGGAAACAAAAAAATATTTTCCGGCAAAAAAAACTTCTGTGACAGGCAACCCTGTCAGGGAAGGGATAATAAACGCGGATAAAAAAGAAGGATATCTGGAATTTGATCTTGATCTGGCAAAGAAAGTGCTTCTTATAATGCCGGGAAGCAGGGCAGCAAAGAAAATTAACAGGGTGATTGAAGAAGCGCTGCCGGAAATTGAAAAACAACTGCCGGATTTACAGCTTCTGTGGATGTGCGGCGATGATGATTATGTAAGGCTTGAAGAAACGGCCGGGAATAGCAAAATAAAAATAAAGCTCTTAAAATTTATAAATGAAGCCCAACTTGCGTACGCGGCAGCTGACGCGGGCGTATTAAGGGCCGGAGCCGGAACCCTGACAGAGATAACGGCTTGCGGCCTGCCTTCGGTGCTTGTGCCTTACCCGCACGCGGCAGGCAATCATCAGGAAAAGAACGCCGTATCTTTTGCGCAAAGGCAGGCGGCGCTTGTGATAAAAGACAGCGCACTGAACGTTATAACGCTTATGGAAAATTTGAAGAAAGTTTTGGATGTAAATACAGGAAAAGTAATGCGTGAAAAACTGTTAAGTTCATATGCCGGCAACGGCGCGGAAAACATAACGCGGATTATATTTGAAAAAACAGGATACGCAAAATAACAGGAGAGTTACATGGCTGAAACGGTAAAAAGGATTCATTTTGTGGGCATCGGCGGGTCAGGGATGAACGGCCTGGCGGAAATTTTTATCAATATGGGCTATTCAGTCAGCGGCTCCGACGCCAAAGAGTCTGACACCACAATGCGCGTTAAATTAATGGGCGGCAAAGTATTTTTAGGCCATGATAAAAAGAATGTTAAAAACGCGCAGGTGCTTGTGTACAGCAACGCGGTACCGGAAACAAACCCGGAGATAACCGAAGCCAGAAAGATGAAAATACCGGTTATACCCCGCGCTGTTATGCTTAACGAAGTGATGAGGCTAAAAAAAGGCGTGGCAATAGCCGGGTCGCACGGTAAAACCACAACCACTTCCATGCTTGCCGGAATATTTGAAGAGGCCGGGCTTGACCCCACTTTTGTAGTGGGCGGGCTTGTCAAATCAAAAGGCGCGCACGCCAAAGCCGGAAAAGGGGAATATGTAATCGCGGAAGCGTGTGAGGCGTTTGGGTCTTTCCTTCACCTTAATCCCGTGATTTGCGGCGTTACAAACATAGATAATGACCACATGGATTACTATAAAAGGATGGACAATTTAAAACAGGCTTTTGTGCAGTTTATTAATAAGACGCCGTTTTTTGGCGCGGCTTATCTTAACGGCGATGATAAAAATGTAAGGGATATCGAAAGCGAGATTTACGTGAAAAAAGTGTTTTTCGGCACAAAACGCGATAATGATGTGGTTATAAGCAATATAAAAGTAAAGGGTTTTTCGCAGACATTTGAAATAACTTTTGAAAATAAAAAACTTGGCGTGTTTAAACTGAACATACCGGGAAGCCATAATGTTATGAACGCGGCTTTGTGCATTTCCATAGCTTACGGGCAGGGGATAAAGCCGGCGGTTATTAAAAAAGCCCTTGCCGGTTTTCAGAATGTTCAGAGAAGGTTTAATGTTTACCCGAATAAACTGTTTACTGTGGTGGATGATTACGCGCATCATCCTGCGGAAATAGCAAAGACGCTGGAAACAGCCAGGGTTGTGGCGGGAAAGAAAAAGGTAATAGCGGTTTTTCAGCCGCACCTTTTTTCGCGCACGCAGTTTCATTATCCTGAATTCGCAAAGTCATTATCCCTTGCCGATGTGGTGGTGCTGGACTCAATCTATCCGTCAAGGGAAGCGCCGGTACCCGGTGTAACCAGCCAGCTTATACTGGACGCGATGAAAGAGTCAGGTTATAAAAATGTGTATTATGAGAAAAACTGGGAAGCTATAGTCAACAGGGTTATGGGCATCGTAAAAAAAGGCGACTATGTAATGTTAATGGGAGCCGGAAACGTGAATCAGTTACAGAAACTCCTTGAAAGGGAGGCTTAATGAATTCTCTGCGCAGGCAGTTGTCAGAGGCGGGAATTGAACTGTTCGCGGATTTTTCCGTAAAAGAACTTTCATACTTTAAAATAGGCGGAAAGGCCGCTTTGTTTGTTATTCCGCGTTCTGAAAAAGAAGTAAGCGCTGTGATTAAGGCGTGCAAGAAACACGGCATGCCTTTTATGGCCGTAGGCTGCATGTCAAATATGGTGATAAAAGACGGCAGAATTAATAAGGTTTTTATTTCGCTGAAAAACGGTTTTTCGCATATTGAAAGAAAAGGCGCGTCCGGTATTTTTGCCGGCGCGGGCGCCACAATTGAAGAGCTTATGGAATTTGCCGCGAAGAACGGGCTGTCGGGAATGGAATTTATGTCAGGCATACCCGGTTCTGTGGGCGGCGCCGCGTATATGAACGCGGGAGCTTTTGGAAAATCTTTTTCGGAAGTGATAGGAGCGGTTTATACCGCCGGCGCGGCAGGTTCAACAAAAAAAGTTAAATCCTGTAAAAGGGTGTTTTCATACAGAAAAAGCATATTCATGAAAAAAGAGTGCGTAATAACAGGTGTTGATATTAAATTGAAAAGAAGCACACCCGCAAAGGTGAAAAAAGAGGTAAACCGAATAATAGAACTGCGTAAAGCAAAACACCCGCAGGAGCCAAGCGCCGGCAGTTATTTTAAGAATAAGTTTCCGGAATATGTGGCGGGGCGAGTGATTGAAGAGTGCGGGCTTAAAGGAAAACAGATAGGCGGCGCGGCGGTGTCTGCAAAGCACGCCAATTTTATAATAAATAAAGGCAATGCCCGGTTTAACGATGTAATAAAACTTGCGGATTATGTGAAAAAGACGGTGTTTAAGAAAAAAGGAATCCGCCTTGAAGAGGAAGTACGGTACATAAGATAGCGTTAAGCTAAAATATTCGCGGAGACACTATGAAAAAGGCAGATTTAAAAAAGCTTAAGATTGTGGTTTTAAAAGGCGGCCTTTCAAAAGAGCGCAAAGTTTCACTTCTGACAGGCGCGGGAATTGCCGCTGCGTTAAGGGCAAACGGGCATAAAGTGACGGAAATTGACCTTAATTCAAGGGATTTTTCCGCGGTTTTAAAAGCAAAGCCGGATGTGGTTGTTAACGGGCTGCACGGTACTTACGGCGAAGACGGAATAGTGCAGGGCATGCTTGAATTCTACAAAATACCATATACAGGGTGCGGCGTGCTTGCTTCCGCCCTTGTGATGGACAAGGTGAAATCAAAAGAGATAATGTTAAGCAATCATATTCCCACACCTGCATTTCAGGTGATAAACAAAAAAGACGGTTTGGGCGCCTTAAAGCTGAAATATCCGCTGTATTTTAAACCGGTGGATAACGGTTCTTCGGTCGGTGTTTTTCTGGTGAAGAATAAAAAGCAGGCGCAGGCCGCGTTAAAGGCGGTCCTGAAAATAGGAAGGGCAGTGCTTGTGGAAAAATACATAAAAGGAGTGGAAATTTCTCTTCCTGTTTTAAACGGCAAAGTGCTGCCTGTAATAGAAATAGTGCCGGCCAATGAATTCTATGATTACGACGCAAAATATACCGCGGGCAAATCAACGCACATAATTCCGGCAAGGCTTTCAAAAAAAGATATGGAAAACGCAAAAAAAACAGCATTAAAAACAGCGTACGCCCTGATGTGCGAAGAATACGTAAGGGTGGATATAATAGTAAGTAAAGGTGTGCCGTACGTGCTTGAAGCTAATACGCTTCCGGGTATGACGCCCACAAGCCTTTTTCCGGAATCCGCCAGGGCTGCGGGAATAAGTTTTTACAATCTGCTGCTGATATTAATAGAAGGAGCGTTAAAAAAGAAGAATGTATAAAAGAAAACACTACATGGCCAGAAAGGTTAATGCGGCGGGCGCTGTTGCGCTGAAAAACAGCTTTAAAAATGCTGTTTTGGGCGGAGCGCTTATTGTCATGCTTCTATTTGCCGGCACCAGGATAATAGGCTACGCGGCTAAAAATTTAAAGATTCCGGAAATGCCGCAGATTACTTCGCCGTTTGCGCAGCCGAAGTATCTTGTAATGACATCCGCGGGGCTGTCTGTTATGAATTCAACCGGCAGCCTTGATTCTGCCGAAGATGCCACGCAAAGGCATGACCTTCCGGTACTGACGGGTATTTCTGACGGCGTGAAAAGCGCTGCCCATAAAAAGATATTAAAATCTGTTTTAAGGCTGTCTTCGTCAGGGCTTGGAGGCATATCGGAAATCAATATTAAAAATCCTGAAATGATAATTATGATTACTATGGACGGAAAAAAGGTTATTGCAGGCAAAGATCTGGATAATGAAAAGTTAAGCAACCTTGCCCTTGTGATAAAAAAAGCGGGCGAGATGAATAAAAAATACTCTGTCATTGATATGCGTTACAAAGACAGGGTGATAATCAGATGAAGGGGCGTGAATAAATGGGATCATCAAATGACGGGCATATTGTAGCCGCGGTTGACATCGGCACCACAAAGGTGTGTACGGTTGTCGCGGAAATCAGGGAGAACGAGATAAATGTAATAGGCACAGGCTGGGAGGAAAATAAAGGCGTTTCCAAAGGCAACGTTGTAAATATCGCCGACACTTCCGAAGCTATCAGAAAGTCCCTGATGAAAGCCGAGCAGATGGCAAGCGTGAAAGTCAATTCCGTTGTGGCGTCTGTTTCCGGTAAAAATATTGCCGGTATTAAAGGCCACGGCATGACATCGCTTTCGCACAGCAAACAGAAAGAGATTACCGAAGCAGACAAAGACAGGGCGATTGAAGGCGCCACAAGCGTGCCCATGTCGCATGATATGGAAGTGCTGCATGTTATTCCCACTCAGTACATAGTTGATTCGCAGGATGAAATTAAAAACCCGATAGGAATGACCGGGCTTAAACTTGAAGTGGACGCGTATATAATTACAGGGTCAGTGACCGCCATAGATAACGTAAGAAAAGTGATAAGCAAGGCCGGGTACAGCACGGAAGACGTGGTGCTTCAGTCAATTGCCTCTTCTGAAGCTGTTTTATACGCGGATGAAAAAGATATCGGCGTGCTGCTTGTGGACATAGGCGGAGGAACCACCGACCTGGCGATATATCAGAAAGACGCGCTGAAATTTGTAAAGGTAATTCCGGTGGGCGGAAATCTTATCACTTCTGACCTTGTGACGCTTCTTCAGACCACAAAAACAAATGCTGAAGAAATTAAGAAAAAGCACGGGCTGGTTTATCCCGAAGACGCGGCAGAAGATGAAATGGTTGATGTGCCGGATATGGGAAGCAATAAAGTGACGCAGGTTTCCCGCAGGCAGCTTGCAAGTTATATTCAGGCGCGCGTAAAGGAACTTGTGGAATTTGTACAGATAGAACTTGAAAAAGAAGGTGTTGAAAAAGGGGAGTACAGCGGCGGCGTTGTGATAACCGGAGGAACCGCGCAGTTAAACGGAATAGAGCGCATGTTCAGGGAACAGATGAATGTAAGGGCGCGCGTCGGAATACCGATAAAGGAAAAGATAGTCGGGCTGTATGATATTGTAAGCCAGCCGGAATATTCCACCGCGGTAGGGCTTGTGGGTTACTATGTAAATGAAAGCGGCTTAAACAACCACTTTTTAAAGAAAAAAAGCGGTGACAGCATATGGCAAATAATTAAAAATCTGATAAGCGAATATATATAAGGAGGCGTACCATGGATGCACTGAAATTTGAACTTGTAGGGGATGACGAAACAGCAGGGGAAAGGGTAGGGGCAATAATAAAGGTGGTGGGTGTCGGAGGCTGCGGATGCAACATTGTCAACGCAATGTCAGAAATGGGCGTGCGTGACGCGGACTTAATTGCGGTCAATACCGATATTCAGTCGTTAAAGCGTGTTAATGTGGCTGACAAAGTTCAGATTGGAAGGATGTTAACGGGCGGCAGGGGCGCAGGAAGCAATCCTGAACAGGGTGAACGCGCCGCGGAAGAAGACAGGGAATACATTGCAAATATGTTAAGAGGGACAGACCTGCTTTTTATTGCGGCAGGCCTGGGCGGCGGCACCGGAAGCGGAGCCGCGCCGGTAATAGCTGAAATAGCGCGCGAACTGGATATAATGACAGTGGCTGTTGTAATTACCCCGTTTAAGATGGAAATGAAGAACGCGGGCAAGCAGCACATAGTTGAAACGTCAATGAAAAGGCTTAAAGAAAAGGTCAATAATATAATTGCCATTCCGAATGACAGAATTTTTCAGGCATGCGACAAACAGATGCCGGTTACAGAGGCGTATATGGAAGTAAACCGCGCCCTGGTTAATATCATAAACGGAATGGTTTATATGATATCCAAAACCGGTTACCAGAACATAGATTTTGAAGATGTAAAAACGGCGCTTAAATCAGACGGAGATGTCTTTCTTGGAATCGGCAGAGCGGGCGGCACGGATAAAATTAAAAAAGCTTTTGAAAAAGCAATGAACGACCCGTTCACCGGCAACGCCATGTTAAACGGCGCCAAGAATATACTTGTCAACTTTGCGGGCTGTATTAATTTAAATGAACTGCAGGAAATCGATAACCTTAATAAAATGACGGGTGAAAACGCGTTTGTGAAATATGGTATGGTAAATGACGAGGAACTGGGAGATGAAATAGAGGTAATTGTGCTTGTAACAGGAATCAAAGAAACAGAAGAGGTAAAAGTGTGTGCTGAAACGGCGAAAGTCCGGGAACAGCCCGAAATCAGGCAGGAACAGGAATCAAGGAACAGTTCGCGCAATGTGGCCGCGTGGTCAAGAAAGGCATATGAAGGTTCTTACGAAGACGTGGACAGGCCCACCTATCAGAGAATGATGGAAACCCGCATGTATGAAAAAAGGCTTCAGTAGCAGATGTTAAAAAAGATACTCCTGCCGGTACTGTTATTTTTAACGGCAGGGGTCTGCCTTGCGGAAGAACTTGTAAGTTTAAAGTATTTGTTAAGAGAGACAAATACGGAATATACCGCTGACTGGGACCGCGGTTTTATAAACCTTAGCGGCGGTAAAGAAGTAAAAATTGTGCTTAATTACCCTTATATAAAATCAGGCAATAAGTTAATCCGTGTGGATATTCCGCCTTTTGTTAACGGGGCAAATGTTTTTCTAAGCCAGAAAACTTTTGATGAGATAACGCAGATACTGGGGGAAGTTAAACAAAAGGTTCCTGAAACCGTGTTATTGCCTGCGGCAGTTCCGGCTGTTTTAAAAACGGAATCAACACCTGTGCCTGCTGCAGCAGCTGCAGCAGCAGATGATGACATACGGATAGTTGAAGAAACGGCTAAAAAAACCGGCAAGAAAAAGAAAGATGGGCCTTTTGTTATAATTATTGACCCGGGGCACGGAGGAAACGATCCCGGCGCGATAGGGCCTACAGGATTATATGAAAAAGATGTTGTTCTTGATGTGGGTTTAAAATTAAGAGAGCAGCTTAAGAAAAATAAAGATTTAAAGATTCTTATGACGCGCGAAAAAGACGTATTTATCCCCCTTAAAGACAGGGCTGAATTTGCCAATAAAAATAAAGCCGACTTGTTTATCAGTATTCATTGTAATGCCGCCCGTAACCGCGGCGTGCAGGGGACAAGAAGCTATATATACAGCAGGACTGCGTCTTCGCGCGAAGCCGCCGAGGCCGCCAAGTTTGAAAACAGCAGGGGTGGTTCCTTTGATATGCTGTTAAGTGATTTAAAAAAAGGCGCTTTTGAATATTTAAGCATAGAATCAGCGGGTTATATTCAAAGCAGCCTTGTTAAAAAACTTAAATTAAAATGGCTGCCCACCGAACGCGCGCCTTTTTATGTTCTGGCAAAAACAGGTATGCCGTCCGTGCTGGTGGAATGCGCTTTTATATCAAATAAAGAAGAAGAGAAGAAACTTGCGGACGCGCAGTTCAGGGCATCCATTGCGGCGGGTATTTACACGGGCGTGCTTGATTATTTGGAAAGGGTGCTATGAATAAATACTTTGAATTATATCCGAAGAACCAGATGAATTTTATAAGAAATAAGGTTATTAATAAGACGGGGCTGTTTTATGAAGCGTTTACGACAAGAACGGGGGGCGAAAGTGAAGGAGTGTATGAAAGTTTAAATACCGGTTTTAATACTTTGGACAGCCATAAAAGAGTTGTGAAAAATATTGACAAGATAAAACGCGCGCTTCATATTGATAAAATTTACGCGCCTGTTCAGGTGCACGGGGACAATGTCTGCGTGATAACACCGGAAAACAGGACTTATGTGACGGATTCTGAATGTGACGCGCTGATAACTGATGAAAAGGGCTATGCCATCGCGGTGCGCGCCGCGGATTGTGTTACAAGCGTTATAGCCTGTCCGGATAAAAAAGTTATAGCGGCTGTACATACAGGCTGGCGCGGTGTGGCAAACAAACTTATTCTTAAAACGGCTATGATAATGATAAATGAATTCAAGTGTTCCCCGGAACACATGCTTGTTTCAATGTCGCCGGCAATTGCGCCCAAGTCTTTTGCTGTGGGGCCGGATGTATACGAAACTCTGCAAAAAGATCCGTTGTTTGCCAGAATATTTAAAGAGAAAAAAATAGGCATTACAATGAACATGTGGCAGGGGAACAAAAACCTGCTTTTATCCTGCGGGGTAAAAGAGGAAAATATATTTATTAACGAAATGGACACTTTTACGCACAGCAAAATGTTTTACAGTTACAGGCGCGACGGCAAAGAAACAGGCAGAATGATGTATTTGATAGGTATTAAATAAAAGGCAAAACATATTTTTCCGGTGCCTGGTATAATCAGGCAAATAAAATAATAAACAGAGGTAATGATGGCAGACGAAGAAAAACAAAACCCGCAGGAAATAACAACAACCCCTAAGGTAATAGACCGCAGGCTTGGCGATGAATGGGCCGGGTGGGTGGGTGATTTATCAGGTTATGAAAAAGAGATAAAAGAAGGCAAAGAACTGTTTTTATCTGTTTACTTTGCGGCCCTGATTTTTTTAACCGCAGGGGCGATGCTTGTTTATTATATGATATCCCCAAGATTGTATCAGTGGAATCCTGTGGTGGATACTTTTATTATGTGGGTGATATCGGCTGTTATGGCAATACTTTTTATCTGGTCTTTTCTGCTTTTAATTTCAGTCAGTTTTAATATTGCAGTGCTTCCGTTTGCCCGTAAAAACGGGCTTCATATTGAATGGATCTACCCTATAGTTTATAAAATAGGCGCTTTTTTTAAAGTATCAAAAGACAGGATAGGGCATTCCCTGGTTGAAGTCAACAATGCACTTGTATATGCCACCCGTAAAAAATTTAAAAGCCAAAACCTTCTTGTTCTGCTTCCGCGCTGCCTTGATAAGGATACACGTGTTAAAGCCGCGGAGCTGACAGAAAAATATAAAGTCACTTCTTTCACGGCCACAGGCGGTTCTTCCGCAAGGCAGATGATAAAAAAGGTAAAACCGGATGCCATAATAGGGGTGGCGTGCGAACGCGACCTGATAGCCGGAATGTCAGATACCCCGGGGGCAATTACCGTAGTTGGAATTCCCAATAAGCGTCCGTTCGGCCCTTGTAAAGATACCGCAATTGACACGGATGCCCTTGAAAACACAATTAAGTTTCTCCTTAAAATAACTTAAAACCTCCAAGCCTTTAACCGTATTTACCTGTCAACTATCTGCGGCTATAGGTATATTTATTTACGCCTTATAACGGTTTGTGTTATAATTTAAAAAAAATCAGGGGAGGGTAATATGGTTAAAATACCCAAAAAAGGTTTTATGAAAGGCGCTTTGTTTACAGGAAAATTAATTCTTTTTTTTGTTATTCTTCCGTTTCTTGCATATCTGTTAATACCAAAATTAAATTATCAGGCGGTAAGGGAATTTCAGAATCTTATCAGTACAATTCGTAATTTCTTAACCGGAGCGCCAAAATTTGTGCTTCTTGGCCTGCTTTTGTTGTTATTGGCTTATTTCAGGAAAAAGAAATGGGGGAAAGAAAGGGAACTGACAAAAGGGGCCCTTGTTTTTATCGGTACGTTTTTTGTGACAGGGTGGTTAAGAAATATATATTTCAGGGGTTTAAACACGTATATTACAAGTTTCAACATGTTTTATATCCTTCCGCTTCTTTCCTATTATATATACAGATATATGGAAGAAATTGGCTGGTTTTTAAAGTTTATATGGGCGAAAATATCGGCGTTTTTTGTAAAAGTTTCAAAGTTTGTATGGGGTAAAATTAAAAGCCTTATTGCGTATATCAGGAACAGGTTTGCGCCCGCTGCTGTTGGCAAGGTCAAAAGCATAAAAAACAAAAGAAAAAAACTTTCGGTTGCTGCCGCGGCTATACTTGTACTTATACTTTTAAAAGTTGTATTAAGCGCTGTTTCCGGAAAATTCCTTGTAAGCGTTGCCGATATATCGCCAAAAGGAGAGGTTGATACAAGCGTAACCATAAGGGCGGAATTTACAGCGCCGGTGAAGCTTAAAAATGAAACCACCCCTGCCAAGCTGCTTGATATATCACCTGACATTACGGGGGTTTATGAATTCCGGAATGAAAAAACGATAGTCTTTAAACCCGATGCGCCGCTTCCGCCTGCTTCTTCGTACACGGTAAAAGTAAATACAGAACATTTTACCGCGCTGGGAAAGAAAATAGTGGGCGGAAAAAAAGTTTCCTTTAATACGCCGCTTTTAAAAATAGTTGATCACAGATACTTCTTTGACAGGGATGTAATAACAGGCACCGAGAAAGAGCTGATAGGCGAGATAAATTTTAATTATCCCGTGGAAGAACAGGCGCTAAGAAACAGTTTAAGCGCGTTCAGAAAAGTGGTGACATCAAAGGGTACAAGCGAATCTCCGCTGGAATACAAACTTGAAAAATCCGATCAGCCCACAAGATATTACATAAAAATAAAGGATTTTAAGAGGATTTATGACAGGCAGTATATTAAAGTGTTAATTAACAGGGATTTAATGTGCGTGGAATGCAGGGGTTCAATGGGGAATGAATATGCAAAAGAGATTGCTATTCCGTCAAAAGAGTATTTGAGTGTGACTGAAGTAATCCCCTGGCATACAGAAGGAAGCAGCTCTGTGGCAATCGGTTTTAATATGCCGATTTCCGAAGAACAGGTGAAAAAGCACGTAATGATTATAAAGCCCGCTTCTTTTGGAAAAGAACCCGAAGTCCTGCCGTTTAAAGTTTCCACCGAATACAGATTTGCCATGCTTGAAGCTGATTTTCAGCCCAATATAACATATGAAGTTAATGTATCAAAGGGGATAGTTGCAAAAACCGGTGAGCCCATGCCAAACGATTATTCAAACAGGGTAACGCTTAAAGATATGCCGTCAATGTGCGATTTTGCGGAACAGGGTGAAATATTATCTCCTGACGGAAACATGAATATCGCGGTCAAAACAATGAATCTTGACAGGTTTAACGTATATGTAAATAAAGTCTTTAAAAATAATCTGGTGTATTACCTTAGCAGCGGAAGTTACTATAATACCGGCAAGCGCGTGTTTGATACTGTGCATGAAATTTCCGGCGGGGAGATTAATCAGGAACAGACCGAATTTATTAATATGAAAAGCCTGAATGACCAGCCTTTTAAGGGCGTCTTTTTTGTGGAATTGCGCGACCAGCGCACTTATGAAACAAAAAGAAAGACAGTACGCTGTACGGATATAGGGCTTATGGCAAAAGTCTATGATAATACCCTGCTTGTAAAAGCTGTATCTGTCACCAAACTTAACCCTATGTCCGGTGTCACGGTAAAGCTTATGTCCAGGGATAATCAGGTAATTAAGCAGCTGGCAACAGACGCGGAAGGCAGGGCGCAGTTTGACAATTATAATAAAAATTTTTATGAATTTGACCCGTTCTTAATTCTTGCGGAAAATGGGGAAGATTTTTCATACCTTACTCTTGGTTCGGATATGACAAATAATTACCTGTTTGATACCGGCGGCGAAAGAAACGGGGAGTACGGGTTAAAAGGTTTCTTAACCTCTGAAAGGGGTCTGTACAGGCCGGGAGAAAAGGCATTTATCACGGCAATTGTCAGGGGGGATAACAACACAACTCCGCCGGCTTTGTTTGTGGAATGCGTGATTTACAATCCGCAGGGCGGAAATTTTTATATTAAAAAAGTTCAGACAAACGCGAAAGGCATGGCGGTTTTTGAAGTGCCTATAGCTCGTGGCGCGCAGACGGGAGAGTATTCCGTGCAGCTTATAGTGCCTGATTCAGAAAGGCGCAGCATAGGAAGCACTTCAATTAAAATAGAAGAATTCATCCCTGACAAGATAAATGTTTCAATAACAACGGATAAGGACACTCTTGTTCCGGGCGATCCGTTAAGGTTTCGGGTAAAAGCAAATCAAATGTTTGGGCCGCCCGCGGCGGGCAATAAAGTAAACGCGCAGGTGCAGTTTGTACAGCATGCTTTCAGCCACCCTTCATATAAGGGATATGTATTCGGAGACCCCGAAAGGTCTTATGACGCAAGGATGGAAAGGCTTGGCACTGAAAAATTAAACGAGATAGGAAATTTTGACTATGAAGTTCAAATACCGGGTGCCGTGCTTCCGCCTTCCGCTTTAATGGCGGAAGTTTACGCGGAAGTTTATGACGACGGCGGCAGGGCTGTCGGAGCCATGAAAAGGATTCCGGTTCACGTGTATAAGTATTATCTTGGCGTAAAAGTGAATGATGAAAGGAAGGTTTATAAGAAAGGCGATAAAATAATAATAGACCTTGCCGCCGTGAACGCGGAAGGTGTTGAAGAGAATATAAAAGACGTTCAGGTGCTGGTAAAGCGCACTGTGTGGTATTCCATGTTCCGCAGAAACCGCTGGAACAGAAATTATTACGCGTCTTCTAATTACAGCGAAGTGGTAATCAATAAAGCCCTTGATATCAACGGAAAAGCCAGTCTGGAAATTGACGCTGATACAGAAGGCGAATATACAATATACGCCGGAAGCGAACAGGGTATGAGAACGGGTATAAAAGTTAACGTAAGCGGCCCGGGATATACGACTTATGATATGACAAAGGCAGACAGGGTGGAAATTGTACTGGATAAGGACAAATACCTGCCGGGCGATAAAATGAAGGCGGTTATCAACGCGCCTTTTTCAGGCCGCGCTTATGTGACGCTGGAGCGTGAAAAAGTATTCGCGGAAAAATACATAGAACTTGAAAACGGCAGTGCGGTGGTTTATTTTGACATTAAAGATGAATATCTGCCCAATGTTTATTTGAATGTAATGGCAGTAAGAAAACCGGAAGAAAAATACACTTCGCTTCCGTTTATGTCCGCGGGTATCGCAACGGTTTCAATAAACCGGTCGGCAAAAGACCTTGCGCCGAAAATTATCTGCGGCGAAGAGGTAATGTCCACCGACGGTATTAACGTAAAGGTAAGGCTTGGCAAAGCCAAGGCAAACGCGGCTGTGGTATTGGCTGCCGTGGACGAGGGCATCCTTCAGATAATAAGGTTTGAAACCCCGGATCCGCTTGAATATTATTACAGGAAAAAAGCACTGGAAACCAGAAGTTATTCAATAATGAACAAAGTACTTACGGATATAAACGCAACAAAACGGGCGATAGGCGGCGACTATTATGAACCCCTTCAGAAACATTTAAACCCGGTAATCGCGAAAAGGGTTGAATCTTTTGCCAGATTCTCCGGCATCCTTTATACGGATGAAAACGGCGAAGTAAGCTACAAATTTGAATCCGCCAGGTTTAACGGCAAAGCAAGGATAATGGTACTTGCGGTTGATGGCGGCCAGTTTGGCTCCGCGGATAAGTTTGTAAATATAGTTGACCCCATTGTTATAACCCCGAACCTTCCAAGGTTTCTGGCGCTGCTTGATGAATTTGAAATGCCGGTCAGAATTTACAATAATACAGGTTTTTCGGGCACGTTTACGGCAAGGGTTAATACGCAAGGCCCGTTATCGGTTGCAAAAGGGGAAGGGACTGAGATTTACCTTGAAAATAAGAAAGAAAAGAAAATAACTTTCTCCGGAAAAGCCTTAAAAGAGGCCGGCGCCGCAAAGCTTGATATTAATGTAACAGGCAACGGGCAGAAGATGTCGGTTAAGCGTGAATTAAGCGTAAGGCCCGCGGCGCATCTTGAAACAAAAGCGGTAAGGGGCAAACTGGAACCCGGCAAGGAAGTAACAGGCAAAATTCCGCAGGAGTACATAAAATTCGGAAAAAAAGTAAGGCTCTTTATATCCAAAAGCAGGCTGGCTGAATACGCGCCGGCGCTTGAATACCTTGTACGTTATCCTTACGGCTGCCTTGAACAGACTGTGTCTTCTGTGTTTCCTATGCTTTATTTAAAGGATCTTGGAGTGGTACAGTGGATGGTAAAAGATTATGCTGCCAACGTTGACGCGTACATTGAGGAAGGGATTAAAAAACTTAATAAGTTTGTAATGTCCGACGGCACATTAACGTACTGGCCGGGCGGAAGCAGCAGCGCATCAAGGTATCTTTCGCTTTACACCGCGCATTTTCTTGTGGAGGCAAAAAGGCAGGGTTACAATGTGCCGGAAGATTTTTACAGGCGCGTGCTTGACAGGCTTGGTATAAAAGAAAATCCGGATGAACCCGTGCAGCAGCAGGGCAGGCTTGACAGGCGGGCATATAATCAGGAAATCAGCGAATACGAAACTTCAAACAATATTTACAAAATGTATATACAGGCGCTTGTGGGAAGGCCGGATGCAAAAAAAATGAATTACATTGAAAGCCTGTATATGCTGTATCTGAAGAAAGATAAAAAGGTAAGCGCGGCAATGAAAGAGTTCGCGAAACAGCTGGAAAAGACAAAGTATCTGCCAGGAACCGAGCAGCGCGACATAATGGTAAAAGGCGGGCTTATTTACAAGGATGCTAAAAGGTTTATTGAAGGAACCGATGAATCCGATAAAATGCTTCTTTCTATGTCATACTCCTATGCTGATAACAGGGATGCCGCAAAGATGGTACTATACGAGGATTTTAAGTCCAAATATATGTTAAGGGAATTAAGCGAATCATTTAATTCCTACACGCGAAACCTTGGAATGTACTTAAAAGCGGCGGCGCAGGCAGAGGCAAAAGAAACAGCGCGCACAAAGATAACAGAAAACCTGCTTATAGAAAGGGTCAGGGATGACGGTTCTTTCGGCAGTACGCAGGAAACAGCGTGGGCGTTAATGGGGCTTGCGGAGTTAAACAACCTTCCGGGGCGTAACGGCGAAATGAGCGCGGACCTTTATGTTAACGGCGCGAAACACAGCACCATTAAGGATGAAGGCAAAGGATTTTATTCTGATACAAAAAATGTGTGGAAAGAGTATACGGTGAAAAACAGCGGGGAAACGCCTTTATATTACAATTTTTACACTGAAGGCACCCCTCTTGAAAAGAGGCCCAAAACTTACGCTAACGGGCTTAAAGTTTCAAGAAAATATTTTGATGAAAACGGGAAAGAGATCAACCTTACCAATGTGGTGCAGGGAAAACTTATAGTGGTATCTGTAGAACTTGAAGCCTTAAACGGCAGGTCCCTTGATAACGTAATAGTTGTGGATATGCTGCCGGCAGGGTTTGAAATTGAAAACCCAAGGTTAAGGACAAGCGGGTTCTTAAAGTTTACTCCGGCATCCGATATGTCGCTTGAATATCAGGATATCCGCGACGACAGAATACTTCTGTTTACCGGCGCTTTTTCAGGAAAGACAACTTTCTCTTACGCGGTAAGGGCGGTTACTCCGGGAAAGTATACTATACCCAATATATTCGCGGAAGCTATGTATGATCCGGATATTAAAGCGGAGACTCATGAAAAAGAGTACCTTGTTGTTTCGCCTGAAGCAGTACCTTCTAAAGCCGGCAAATAAACCGGCATTAATAACAGCGGCCGCGGTGCTTTTGCCCGCGGCCGTATGGTTTTTATTGAACATTCTTTTTCCGCTGCCGCTTTACAGGCTGCAGGAGGATTATTCTGTACTGCATATCACGCAGGAAAACCGGCTGTTAAGGCTGGGCTTGTCCCCGTCCGGTATGTACCGTATAAAAACACCGCTTTCGGATATGCCCGAATTTATAAAGCGCGGAATCGTGGAATATGAAGATAAAATGTTTTATCTGCACCGCGGCATAAACCCTTTTGCCGTGGCGCGCGCTGTTTTTCTTAATGTCACCAGCATGCGCGTGGTATCCGGCGGTTCCACTATTACAATGCAGCTTGCCAAACTTATAGAGCCAAGAAAAAGGACTATGGGAGCGAAAATAATAGAAGCTTTCAGGGCGTCGCAGCTGGAAGTGAATTTTTCAAAAAAACAGATTCTTGAAATGTATCTGAATAATATTCCCATGGGTGGAAACATAGAAGGCGTGGCTGCCGCTTCTTATCTTTATTTTAACAAAGCCCCCATAAATCTTACGCTTCCTGAAGCCGCGCTATTAATAGCCCTTCCAAAATCCCCGAATTCTTTAAGGCCTGACCGCAGCCCGCAGAGGGCGCAGAAGGCAAGGGATGAAGTAATACAGAGAATAGGCGGGATTTTCGGGGAAGGAATTGAAAGCGCGGTGTCTGAACCTGTTTCTGATAAAAGGTATAACAATCCATACAGGCTGCAGCACCTTGTAAATAAAAGAATACAAAACAGCGGATATGTAAGAAAGTATTTTATTGATGAAGCGCTTCAGTCAATGTGCGAATACAGGCTTAAATTCGCGTCCCGCGAACTTAAAGAATACGGCGTTTATAACGGCGCTGTCATTGTGGTGGACAACCGCACGATGAATGTTGCGGCTTATGTGGGCTCGCCTGATTTTGAAGATAAAGAGCACTGCGGTGAAATAGATGGTGTTTCAATAGTGCGTTCGCCCGGTTCGGCTTTAAAACCTTTTGTTTACGCAATGGCAGCCGAGCACGGAATGATAACCCCAAAAAAAATCCTGTACGATATTCCAAGAGATTATGACGGGTACTCGCCTGTTAATTCCGACCGCAAGTTTTCCGGGCTGGTAACGGCTTTTGACGCGCTGTCACGTTCTTATAACAGCACGGCAGTATATCTTGAATACAGCCTTGGCGCCAACGGCCTGCTGGGATTTTTAAGAAAAAATGGTTTTTATGACATTAAAAGAAGGGATACAAATCCCGGCCTTGCCGCGGCGCTTGGCGCGTATCCTGTAAGTCTGGAAGAACTTGTGACAATGTATGCCGCTATCGCGAACTACGGGCTTTTAAGGAAACTGAATTTTACGGATAACGGTATTAAAGAAAAAGAAGAGCCGGTAAGGGTTTTTTCCGCAGGTACCGCGTACATGATAACGCAGATGCTGGCAGAAGCGGTAAGGCCTGACCTTCCGCAGGCGTGGGAATTCACCCATTCAAGGGGAAAAGTGGCGTTTAAAACAGGGACATCTTTTGGATACGGCAACGCGTGGTGTGTGGGTTACAATCCGGATTATACCGTGGGAGTATGGCTTGGAAATGCCGATGCCTCGCCTTCGTTTAAACTTGTGGGCATAAAGGCCGCGGCACCGGTAGTAATAGAAATATTTAATTATCTTACGCGCAGCAGGGATGTGTGGTTTGCCCCTCCTTCAGATATCGGTACAAGAAAGATATGTTCTGTTTCCGGACAGCCCGCAGGGCCTAACTGCAAAAAAACAGATGAAGACATTTATATTAAAGGTATTAACACAGAGCCGGTATGCAGGGTGCATAAAAAAATATATGTTAATAAAAAAACCGGCTTAAGGGCGGATCCCGGCTCTTTTAAGAATCCGGATTCGGCATACCGTTCATATGTGGCAGAAATATGGCCCGCTGATATTGCCGCGTACTTAAAGGAAAGGGGGCAGCATCTGGAAGCGGTGCCTGCTTATGACCCTGCGGAAGTGTCGCAAAATATTATGTTCAAACCAAAAATAACAAGCCCTGAAAACGGCGGTACGTATTTTATAACAGAGAGCCTTCCGGAAGATTTTCAGAAAATAACCCTTAAAGCGTCTTTTGCGTCAGGAGTTACGGGCGGAATATGGCTTTTAAACGGTAACCCGGTAAATAAAAGCGCGACAGATGAAGTGTTATATATAAGCCCCAAGCCGGGTAAATACTTGCTTACGGTGCAGGATGACACGGGCGCGTCGGATTCTGTAAGTTTCAAGATTATGGTGAAAAAATGAGGGTGTTATCAGCAGCTGCGGTTTTGCTTATATTTTCTTTTCCCTTATACGCTCAGACGCTTAAGGTGAGGATATTAAATATTTATCATCCGAAAACGCTGGAAGCGGTGCAGTTAAACGGCGGTGAAAAAGTAAAAGTGAGGTATGTAAAGGGAAATAATATCGAAGTAATAAATAATAAAGGCAGGCAACTGACAGCGGAATACCGCCTTAACGGGGGAAAGTATGGGGAGTATGAAATACGTGTTAACGGAAGAAGATTTATATATAAGGGAAGCGTATTTTTCTTTCTGCCGCCCGATGAGAAAGAGGCGGGTATTATTGTAGAGATGGGCCTGGAAGATTATGTGGCGGCCAGCCTTGACGGTGAGCTTGAAGGGGCGTATTCACACCCTGAATCTGACAAAGCGCTGGCTGTTGCGATAAGGACTTACGCGGAAAGAAACAGGAAAAGGCACGGGTATTATGATTTATGTGACCTTACCCACTGCCAGCGGTTAAACGGCAGGCCGGAACTAAATAGGGGAAGCAGTATAAAAGCCGCCAACGGGACACGCGGTTTAATTTTAGCAGGCAAAGATAATAAACCGGCGGATATTTATTTTTCGGGATGCTGTGGGGGAGAATCGGAATCCGCGGGTAATGTATGGCGGGGTGAAAATAATGTTAAAAGTGTTGTCAGATGCGGCGCTGCAAGCGGTAATTTCTGCGAAAAACATATATTTCACAGGTGGGAAAAAAAGATAAAAGCATCTGAGATTAGAAGTGTTATAAGAGAAAGTTTGGGGGAAAGAATTTCAGGAAGTATTGATTTTATAACCGGGGATGTAAGCCCGGGCGGGAACGTAAGATTAATAAAGGTGAAGCACACAAAGGGTGTAACTGAAATGCCCGCTGATAAATTTATCTCCGCTTATGGAAAAAAATACGGCTGGGCTAATATTCCATCAAGAAAGTTTGCAGTTGAAAAACGGGGAAGTGACTTTATCCTGTCCGGCCGGGGCGCGGGACACGGCTGCGGGCTTTGCCTTGCAGGCGCTCACGCGCTTGCGGTAAAAGGCTGGACATGCGAAGGTATTCTAAGTTTTTATTATCCGGACACGAAAATGATTAAAACGCCTGAATAGTAATATATATGAACTTTCATCCCGCGGATTTGCTGTCAGTTTTTAATTGTAGAGGCGCAATATATTGCGCCTTGCTTTGGTGATTTAATTTTTTGCATTGGTAGACGCGGGTCTTTAGCCCGCGGTAGTTGCCGTTGGTTTGTGTAACTGTATTTGCCAAGCGTCAAAGCCTCCAAGCATCTGTTTTGACCGTCCCTTCGTTTATGGTATAATGCATCCATGAAAAAAACAATCATGTTAGTATTAATGCTTTTAACAGCTGCTTTTGCCTATGGGATGCAGCTTGTAAATCTTCCCGGCAATTATTATCAGCCATACGGGGATTTAGGCGGAAAAAATTACCTTTCGTGGAACGCCTGGCGCCTTGAAAAGTTTCATGGGATTAAGGTTATTGTGTTTAATGAACTTAATAAGCAAGAAACTGACCTTAAGGCTAAAGCGCAGGAATATCTGGCTTTGGGCATAAAAACAGAAAATGATAAGGTGATAGCGGTGTATCTGAATAAATACATGCGCCGCGGCGCCATAGCAGTTTCACAGAACCTGAATTATATTATGCCGGCGCAATATTTGGAATACATGGAAGATGACCTGATAGCGCGCATGTTGTGGCGCTGGTATACTTCTGACGCGAAAATACTGGGAAAAGTGCTGGGGGCTTTTATATACAGGCTTGAAAAAAACACACTTTCAAAAGAGGATTTAAGAAAACAAAAGGACGGCATTATAAACATAGATGATAAGGTGTATCTGTTTTCCAAATATCAGCCCTTTAACGACATAATAAAACTGTTTTTCGCGGAACCGGTCAGTTTTATGTTTTACTTTCCGTTTATTACTTTTTTCTTTATGGCAAGGGCGCCGGGGCTGTTGTGGGGTAATAAAATATTTAAAATAGCGAGGGCCTTATGGCTTTTTTTTATGGCATTAACCGCGCTTCTTATTCTTAAAAGGTTTGATGTTTTTTATGCCGAATTTATCTGGGTATTTTCCCTTGCCTGCGGGCTGATGATGCCTTTGTATTTTTATATGGCGGTAATGTACGGCGATAATATAATAATTTCCGCGCAGAACTATATTAATAAAATAACGGGCGGGGCATTTGACAGTCCGAACGCGTTTGAAGGTGAAAATTGGCCAAAATAAAAAGCGTAATTACACTTTTTTTGATAGCGGTGTTGTATGTATTATCTCCTGAGGGAATAAAGGCTGAGAATTGCCTTGATATTATAGGGCTGGCACCGCCTTACGAACAATGCCGGTGGACAGCAAAAATAGAACGTGAAGAAGACGGGCAAAAACAGATAATAAATGCTGATTTTTATTATTCGTGCGGGAAATACAGGATAGAAGAAAACAGCGGCGGCGTTAATAAAGTTTATATTTTAAAAGACAATAAAATTTTTATTCCCAACTATTCATCAAACACGGTATTTGCGGATTCTGCGGCGGAGTATACAAGGTATCTTGGAAAACTGCTTCCTTTCGTGGTAAACGCTAAAAAAAAGGAAGGCGAGTCTAAAAGCGCGCTTTTAGGGATTACAATGTGCGAAAAAACAAATTTCTCTGTTTTAAGGCAGTCTTCTTCAATGTATTTAAAGGCGAAATTAACAGAATGGCGTTATGCAAAAAGCGGTTTTGTGAAAGAGATGCAGATTAAAGCTCCAAAACACGAACTGGATTTTGCCGGCGGCAAAATTACAGCGGGGCCGCTTTTAGAAAAATACAGGATGAAAAAACTTGTAAAAACAAAATTAAATCCGGCTTTATTTGAGATTCCTGCCGATATGAAGGTTTATGATATAGCGGCAGAGTACAATAAACGCGCTGTACAGCGGGGTATAAACATAAAACCGGAAAGCACGGTTAAGTTTAAGGCGGGTAAAAAGTGAAATACGCAAATGTGGCGGTTTTTTCGGCAATTGACGCCCTTTTAACGTACGCTGTCCCGGAAAATTTAAGTGTCATTAAAGGGTGCAGGGTAATGGTGCCTTTAGGGCAAAAACTGGCAACCGGAATAGTAATAGATAATAATCTTAAAAACGCTGGTATAGACACAAACCGGATAAAACCAATAGAACGTATTGTTGACGCTGAACCTGTGATAAGTGATGAACTGATGAAGCTGGGGCTTTGGCTTGCGCAGTATTATATTTCTCCGCCGGGAATTGTTTTTTCCTCGATGCTTGCCGCTTTGTTAAAAGTAAATTCAAAAAAGATTATACGTTTAAGGGCGGATTTTACAGGCGCGGCAAAGCTTGAGGGGCAGGAAAAACTTTTATATGATTTTCTTTATAAAAGAAGGGGAAAAAAGGCCGATATCAGGGATGCCCAGAGCATACTTAACTTAAAAAATATTTATAAAATTACCGAATCGCTTGAAGAAAAAGGCGCGCTGCGTTCCGAATTTTCCGCGAAGGTAAAGGAAAAACGCCAGCCGTCCAAAGCGCCGGACAGCGGTGCTGCTGAAATTGAAACCCATAAGGAACTTACAGCGGAACAGAAACACGCGCTGTTAAAAATAAATTCAGCGATAGACATTAATAAGTTTACAGCATTTCTTGTGTTTGGGGTGACAGGTTCCGGCAAGACAGAAGTTTATATTAAGGCTGCGGAGCATACCGTAAAAAAGGGAAAAAAGGTAATTGTACTGGTGCCGGAAATATTTTTAACTCCGCAGATAATGGAGCGTTTTAAAAGGGCGTTTGGGGAGCGCGTGGCGGTATATCACAGCGGCCTTGAAGAAGGCGAAAGGCTGCATGAATGGCTTAAAATAAAGAACAACGGTGCTGATGTGGTTGTAGGGACACGGTCATCCGTATTCGCGCCCTTTGATAACATAGGCCTTATAATAGTAGACGAAGAGTTTGACAGTTCTTATAAACAGGAAAGCGAGCCGCGATATAACGGACGTGATGTTGCCGTATATCGCGCCAAAATGAATAATGCGGTGGTTATACTGGGAAGCGCCACACCTTCCGCGGAATCGTATCACAACGCCGTCACCGGTAAATATGAAATGATAAAACTTGAAAAAAGAGTGCACGGAAGGCCGATGCCTGATATTAAAGTGGTGGATATGAAAGCTGACTGGCAGCACGGGCAGGAATTATTCCTGTCAGATATGCTTTTGGATCCGATGAAAGAGACGTTAAAGGCGGGGGAACAGGCAATACTGTTTATGAACCGCAGGGGTTTTTCAAGTTTCATCTTCTGCAAAAAGTGCGGCCATATAGAAAAGTGCGACAACTGCGACATACCGCTTGTTTTTCATAAAGAAGGCAATGACATGCGGTGCCATT
The DNA here is from genome assembly GCA_016937715.1 of Candidatus Goldiibacteriota bacterium. Lineage (NCBI taxonomy): Bacteria > Candidatus Goldiibacteriota > Candidatus Goldiibacteriota bacterium. The sequence goes on along the minus strand of JAFGWA010000008.1, from coordinate 19,886 downwards.
ACTGTGACCTAAGCGTAAAGCCTTCTGTCTATTGCCCGAAATGTAAAAGTAAATTAAGTTTTTCCGGCACCGGTACGCAGAAGATAGAAGAAGTGATAACCAAATTTTTCCCCGATAAAAGGATAAAACGCGTGGATATGGACACCATGAGCGGTAAAAACGAATACTTTGAAGTGTACAGGCAAATAAAAGAAAAAGAGATAGATATATTAATAGGCACCCAGATGATAGCAAAGGGTTTTGATTTTCCCGAAGTGACTTTTGTAGGCGTTGTGGGAATAGATTCTGTTTTAAACCTGCCGGACTTCAGGGCTGAAGAGCGCGTCTTTCAGCTTTTAACGCAGGTGGCTGGAAGGACAGGCCGCGGCGGAAAAAACGGGACTGTGGCAATACAGACATACAATCCTGACGCAGTGGGCATTAAATACGTAAAAAAATATGAAATTGAAAAATTCTATCAGGAACAGTTAAGCATAAGAAAAGAGATGAACTATCCCCCTTACACCGGGATAATTCAGTTTGTATGTAAGGACGAGGACCACGATAAAGCTGAAAAAGCAGGGGATAAACTGCGCGCTGCAATTGACGAACAGATAGAAATAAATAAGATAAGCGGAATAGAAGTTCTTGGGCCGTGCGACGCCCCGCTTTCGCGGATAAGAAACAAATATAGGATAAGCATCCTTATTAAAGGAAAGTCGCGCAAAGAACTGAATTTTATAGCCCGCGAGGCAAGGAAAAAAGTGAAAGGCGCGGACGTAACGGTCATTGTAGACCCGGCGAGCACGTTATAAAGATAGAGGGACGGATGTACGGAGGGACAGAGGGACGGAAGATTGTTCCTGGCACGTTCACTGGTATACTTGTTGTAAACAATCATCCGTGTATCTGATCGTTGTTGTTTGGTCTGTGTTTATGGGAGTGAATTTTTTAATTTGGCAGATGAGGGTCTTCAGCCTGCGGTTGGAGCGAGTTTGTGAGCGGAAAAGTTTAAAACAGCGAATTAAGCTAGAAGTAGATAAGCAAAGGCAACAGCACAGAAGATCGGTTTTGCCGATCATCCGTGCATCCGTCCCTCTGTCCCTCAGGTTCTATTATATGTTATAATAATTTAATTATCACAGGAGGTTTAAATGGCAAAAGCAGAAGGAAGGACGTATGATTTTTTACCGGAATCTAAAATAGATACAAAAGCGCTGGAAACTATAAAATATGAAGGCGGAAAGCAGCTTATTGAATATAAAACAAAAGAATTTTCCGCTGTATGCCCTTTTTCCGGGCTTCCGGATGTGGCAGAAGTGGTTATTACCTATATCCCTGCCGCTAAAATACTTGAACTAAAAGCGCTTAAATATTACTTTGTAAGCTTCCGCAATGTGGGTATTTATCAGGAAAAAGCCACTAACCGTATTTTTACTGATATTAAAAAAATATTAAATCCAAAATATCTTCTTGTAGAAACGGTTTACAATACAAGAGGGGGGATAGACGCCAAATGCGCGATGGAGTTTGGAAAGCGCTGACAGCAGGCATACTGCTGACATTTTTTTTAATTTCCTGTGCTGAAAAAAAGCCGGGTATTAAAGAACGCTTTGATTCAGGGGATATTACATCTATAAAGTCTGCCCTTATTGATATGTGGCGGTTGAATGACAGCAGTTACATGGTGGATTCCTTAAAATTCCTTGAAGATGAAAACCTGTACCCTTATGCGGCAAAAACGCTTGCTTTAATGGATTCACCCATGGCAGACATGATAGTTGTGGGGAGAATGGCAGGGGCTAAAAATAAAAAAGGACACCTTTTATATTTTCTTCTATCTTCCAAAAATAGAAAAGCACCGGCAGATGTTTTAACGTTCATAGAAGTAAACTATAAAGATTTAAACGGTCAGGAGAAAATGCTTGCCGATGCGGTGCTTTTTAGAAACGGCAAGGCTTCTATATTAACCTTTGATGGTGCTGAAAAACTGGATGTGGTCAGTTTAAATGAAATATGCCTTTTGGCAGGTGAAGCAAAATACAGGCAGGCGCTGCCTTTTTTGGCCGCGTTTAAAAGTAATCCGGATATATCAGGTCCGGCATTGCGGGCAATGAATTTAATTAATTCAAAAAATGTCATTAAATACGATTTTAAAGGCAGGGTGATTTCTAAAAATCCATACTGGAAGAAATATGAAGGCAATCCTGTGATTCCGATTGTACAAAACTCTTATAAAAGCTGGCACACGGCAAACCCGGATATTCTTATAGATAATAATACAATGTATTTTTATTACAGGGGCGGAGACGGGCATGACAAAATATGCCTTGCCACATCTTCAATGGAAACTTTTGACGCTGTGCATTTTATTGATTATTTAAAAAATCCCGTAGTGGGGATTGGCAATAAAGGGGCTTTTGATGACAATGCCGCGCTTGACCCGGCCGCGATACATTTCAAAGGAAAGGTATTTCTTTATTATAGCGGCTTAGGCGAAGGGGATGACAGCATAGGGCTTGCGGTGTCAAAAGATTTTTATGATTTTAAGAAATATAAGAAACCGGTTATTAAAGGCAGGGCGCCGGAAGCGGTATTAAAGGACGGTGTAATTTATCTTTATTATGTACTGCCAAACGCCAAAACAGGATACTCCATTTACCTTGCCACGTCTGATGACGGTTATAATTTCACAAAATACTCTGATAAACCTGTATTTGAACCTGCGCCTGATGTTAATACGTGGGATGGAAAAAGTGTGACCACGCCAAGAATAACAGAAAAGAACGGTATTTATTACATGCTTTATTGCGGGGATAACAAATATATTGATTACCCGCCATTTTTTGGGCTGGCATATTCCTATGACCTTGTAAACTGGCACCGCGGCACACAGAACCCTGTATTTTCACGTTCTGCTAAAGGGGCTTTTGATGGCGGAGGAATATGGTACGGCCAGTTATATGAACATAAAGGGAAAACGTATATGTGGTATGAAGGATGGGGCGGCGGTCCGGAATCGCATGATAAGGAATACGGACCCGGCAGGTCACAGATAGGCCTTGCGGTGTCGGAATATGCGGTGGAGGAAATGCTTTAAGTAATGAGGCTTGGACGCTTGGATGCTTGGAAGGTTTAGTAGACGCGGGTCTTTAGCCCGCGGTTGTTGATTCAAAAAAATAGCAAATTAAGCTTTAGGCAGTTAAGCAGAAGCGGAGAACGGCGGTTTGGTTGGTTTTACTAAACATCCAACCATCTAAGCGTCAAAGCATCGGCATTACAGGAGGGATTTGGTGAAAATAAAGTTAAATAAAATCGGGATGGCACTGTTAATATTATGCGGGATTCTTGTAATAACCATGATAATTAATACAGTTAAACCTATGCCTGAAGGTACAGATATAACCGGAACTGTATATAACATACCGGATGATTCTGTTAAATTCCTGTGTGATGTCACATATGTTAACGCTGACGGAAAGCGTGTCGTGGAACAGGAAATATTTGATGAAATATTCAGCATGATAAAAGAAGCTAAAGAAGTCATAATAGCCGACATATTTCTTATCAACGGTTTTCAGGGTTCAAAACCTGAAAACTTCAGAAAGTTAAGTTCTGAATTCTGTAATACACTTGTTAAAAAGAAAACAGATAATCCCGGTGTTTTTATCTCTGTTACCACAGACCCCATCAATACCCAGTATGGAGGTGTGAAGTCAGAAAATTTTGAAGCAATGAAAAAAGCCGGTATTGTTGTTACGATTACCGCCCTTGAAAAACTGCGTGACAGCGTGTTTTTGTATTCGGCGTTCTGGAGGCTTTTCTTTCAGTGGATGGGAAATTCGGATAAGGGAGGATTATTGCCGAATTTGCTTGCTGCTGATGACAAGAAAATAACCGTTCGGTCTATTTTAAAACTTTTAAATTTAAAAGCCAACCACAGAAAAATTGTAATTGCCGATGCGCCGGGCAATAAGATGTCTGTTCTTATTACATCAAATAACGCAAGCGATGCGTCAAGCGCCCATGGCAATACGGCTGTGCGTATTGATGATTTTGTCTGGAAAGATGCGATAAAAAGCGAGGCAGGCATAGCGGAATTTTCCGGGTCAAAGTTTGAATATAAGCCGGGGGATGTAAAAGATAATACAGGGGCAACACAAGCTTCTTTTATCACCGAAAAAGCGATAAAGAGAACGCTTATTAAAAAGATAAAGGCGTCAGAAAAAGGCTCTTCAATTAAGGTTGTGATGTTTTACTTAAGCGAGAGGGATATTATAAAGCAACTTGCAAGGGCCGCCAAAAGAGGGGTGGATGTAAAAATTATTCTTGACCCTAATAAAGACTCTTTTGGCAGGCAGCGTGACGGCACGCCAAACAGGCCTGCGGCAAATGAACTTTACGAATTGTCGGATAAACTGGCAAAGATAAGGTGGTATAACACAAACGGGGAACAGTGCCACGGCAAGATGTTTATATTTGAAAACGGCGGGAATTACAGCATGATACAGGGTTCCTGCAATATGACCAGAAGGAACATGGATAATCTTAATCTGGAAGCTGATATAATGGTGGAATGCGGAGGGAAGACGGTATTTTTTGATAAGGCCGAAGGGTACTTTAACCGGATATGGTTCAATGATGACGGCAACACATATACTGTTGATTTTGAAAAATACAGAGACACAAGGACGTTATTAAAGTTAAAATACAAACTGCAGGAAATGACAGGCTGGTGCAGTTTTTAAAAATGGAGGAAATATGATCAGGTTAATTAACAAATTTCTGCACGGGTTTAGGGTGGAAGATATGCTTTCAGAAGATGCGGTTGAAAAACTGGCGCAGCTGTCAGACGCACAGCAGAAAGCAGGCCCGCCCACCGCGGATATGATTATGGGATTTTCAGCGGCAGGGCTTTTATGGACGGTAATTTTCAGCGGTGTAGGCGTATTTGCGTTTCTTTACGGAAAAAGAAAAGCAAACGCGGTTTATATTGTTGACGGGATACTGCTTATGGCATATCCGATGCTGGTAAAAGATACAACAATGATTGTCCTTGTGGGGGTTGTTCTTTCGGCGGTTTTGTTTTTATTTAAAAAATAAAAAGGAGGCAAAGATGAACATTTGCGTATTCTGCGCTTCTTCTGACGCTCTTGATAAAGTATATTTTGATGACGCGGTATTATTGGGCGAAAAGATGGCAAAAAGGGGAAGTACGCTTGTATATGGAGGTAGTAATAAAGGGTTAATGGGTGCGATTGCCAATACCGTACAGAAAAACGGCGGTAAGGTTATCGGGATAATTCCAAGGGCTATAAAGGATATGGGCGTTGGAAAAGAAGACCTTGATGAAGTGATAATAGCGGAAGGGTTAAGGGAAAGAAAAGCGCTGATGGATGAACGGTCAGACGCTTTTGTATTTTTACCCGGCGGCTCCGGCACTCTGGAAGAAGCCATGGAACTTATAACATTAAAACAGCTGCATTATCACGACCGTCCGCTGGTATTTTTAAATACAAACGGGTTTTATAACAGCCTGGTTTTCCTCTTCCGTAAAATGCAGGACGAAAAATTCATTAAACCCGATTTCTTCAAACTGTTCTATATGGCGGAGACTGTGGATGATATTTTTTATTTCTTTGATAACTACAAACCGGAAAAGACGGATACTAAGTGGTTTTAAACCGGATAGAACCGGTTATATATAAAATTTAGCAGATAATATTTTTTATAGAAGAAACAGCGTATTGCGAAACGTCACGCACTGCGTGACGAATTGTCAGGGACGCATTAAAATTATATGTGTTAACCATTTTTTCTAATATACCTCAACCGTTCCCTGTTATTAAGATTAATCCCTTGAGTAAATTTCCTTGAAATGCAGAAACGCTGTAATATCCATAATAAATATTACTATTTACTACTTTTACTTGCTTTTTATAGTTTTCATGTGTATATTCTAATTGAAGAATAAAACAGGAGGTGTGTGATATGGCTGTGAAGGAGCGTCTTTCAGGTACGGAAAAGCAGGATGTTGTATCAATAAAAATACCGCATAGTATTAATATAAATGTCCGTAGTATTTGCGAAGAAAAAGGGTTAAAAATGAACCGTTTTATAGCGGATGCTATTGAAAGCGCGGTAAAAAGAGTCAGGGAAGAAGATGCGGTACTTGACTATTACAGGCATCAGAAAGAGAAAGAAACCGCCCTGAGTTTTATGGAAGCTGCCGAAAAGTACGGTCTGAAGGATAAATTTTTTGCAAATGGTAAACAACGGAAGGGCAAGGTATAAAGGTATTTAATGACCCCTTTGCATCCTATGAAATTCAGGCAGATGTTTTTAAATCAGATGGAGACTGTCAGAAAATTCGATATTCATGGTCCGGATAATATATTATCCGAGGTACATAACTATCTATGTAGAATGTCGAGGCCTTATCCTGATTACAAAAGGCATGGAATTACTATTGTTCAGTTAAAAGTAGGGGATAAAAAGAACTTTTTCCGGTATAAAAGAGATAAATTTGATTACAGTTTCAGCTTTGAATCAGCATCCGATGGATACATATATTTAGCCGAACTTTCTATTAAAGAGCATGACGGGAAATTCAGTATTGTAGAGGAATAAAAAAAGGCGGCGATTACTCGCCGTCTTTTTTTATTTATTTGGGATCAGTAGTAGTTCATGTATTGATTAAAATTCGAAATAATATTTCTTATGTAAATAATTATTGACAAATCGCTATATTGTAATGTACTATACCGTGTAAAGCGATATAGATGGAGGAGAAATGGATTCGATTGATAAGTGGCTAATACAGGTAAAAAAAGGCATAGCTGAACTTTCTGTGCTTAATATTTTAGAAGTAAAAGAGATGTATGGTTATGATATTGCGAAAACACTGGAAACGATTCCTGATTTTGATATTAAAAGCGGCACTATTTATCCATTGCTTTCAAGGCTGAAAAAACAAGGGCTTGTCAAGACTCGCCTTGTTGAATCGAATGAAGGTCCTGTTAGAAAGTATTATTCATTAACTAAGGAAGGTATAGAAGCTACAAAAGTCATGAATGGCTATTTGGAATCACTAGTAATGAAAATGAAAAAACTAAGAAGAGAAAAGGGGTAAATTATGAAATGGACGAGGGATGCAAAAACAATACTGAAAAATTACTTATCAGATGTTAAAAAGTCAGTAGACCCAGCAGAGGCAAATCCAAAAGACGTCTCTGAAGACCTTCATGGGCATATTGTTGAAACGCTTTTAAGAAAGAAGTTAAGAGTAATTGGTGATACGGAAGTGCAGGAAGTTATTAAAGAAATTGGTTTCAATATAAAGAAAAAAGCACATAAAGAGAAAATAAGGGGAAAAGCTAAAAGAATTGGAATGTTTTCAACTACTGCGATAATTATTCTGGGAGTAATATTTCCTGTTATCGCTATTCTTGTTGAGCTGCTTTTTAGGCCTTGTACAGTAGTTTTTTTTGATCCCATACCGACTATATGGCATATTTTTGTGGTTTGTATAATACCTTTAGGCAATCTTTTTGTTTTAAATACAATAAAAAGCTGTAATAAAAACAATTATAAGATCGCAAGTGTTATTATTGGATGTGCTATAGGGGCATCGCTCATGTTCATAATTACGCTCTTTCCCGTGATAATTATTTCAGGCTTTTCTGTAATAGCTTTATTTGGAATATTTTTCTACGGACTTGGAATCTACCCATTTTTCCCAGTTGCTGCTATTGTTGTTTCGATAATTCTTTCTGTGAAACTTAGAAGTACATTTGACTACAATAATAAAGAAAAAAGTATTGCCTGGACGGGTATAATTGCAGTTGCTATTTTTATGATACTTATCAATTTACAGTATTTTGTTACTGATCTTGGTATTAGAAAAGCCCTATCTACTGATAGCGTGGCAAGCAATAAAGCGGTTGAAATGTTAAGAAGTTTTGGAAATAAAAAGTATATACTTATGAATTGTTATGATCAAAGACGATTATCATTTGTAAACCCTCTATCTTGGTTTAGTTCGTTTATGTCCCCGGATAGAGAAGCGGAATTTGTAAATCCGGAGGATGCACGGACAGTATATTATAGAGTATACGGAGAAAGTTTTAATGTATACTCACGCAAAGATGTATTAAATGAAGGTGTTTTTCCAGGTGTTATGCTGCCTCCTTTTGGTGATTTTGATGATGAGGCGGGTAATGTTGATGTGGGGGGGAAAATAAACGGCATTAATCTTATAAGTTCTACGATTGATGGAACTATTGATTCGGATTCAGGAATTGCATATTCTGAGTGGTTTTTTGAATTTGAGAATAAGACCAAAATACAGCAGGAAGCCCGCGCTCTAATAGCTTTACCGCACGGAAGTGTTGCCACAAGAATGACGCTTTGGGTGAATGGCGAGGAGCAGGAAGCTGTTTTTGCCAAAAAAAGTAAAGTTGTTGAGGCGTATCAGAGTACTGTCAGGAAAAGAAGAGATCCATCTCTTTTAACATCGAAAGGCAGAGACAGAGTTATGCTTCAATGCTATCCTATTGCTGAGAACGGCGGAAAAATGAAAGTGCGTATAGGTTTTACAAGTCCGATGAGGATAGAAGGAAAGGGAACTGAGGCATTGCTTGAATTGCCTTATATTTCAGATTCGAATTTTTATATACATAATAATGTAAGGCATTCGGTTTGGTATGAGTCTAAAAACAGTATAAATTCAGAGAATCTAAATTTGAAGCCCGAAAATCCTGATGATAAGCTATATGCCCTGAGAGGGATAATAAAAGATACAGAACTCTTTGAAGGGAAAAGTTTATTGCGTGTCAGCAGAAACATGGACGTTAACAGAGTGTGGTCAAAAGATGTTTATGGATCTAAATTTTATGTTACTCAGGAAATTGTAGAAGAGAAGAATATAATTCCTGAAAAATTGATAGTGGTCATAGATGGATCAAAAGATATGAAAGCATATATCGATTTAACTAAAAAAGCTTTTTCTACCCTGCAAGTTAAAGATATTGTCTATGTTATTGCGGACAAGAATATTTCTATTGTTGATTTGGAAAAGATTTCCTCTAAATCGTTTAAAGGTGGTGTTGATAATATACCCGCGCTTGAAAAGGCATGGGATCTTGCCGGGTCAAAAAGTAATTCGGCCATATTATGGATACACGGAGGGCAACCGATGATTATGAGCCCGACAATTTTTTTGGAGCAAAAATGGAAAAGGCGCCCGGGAAAAGTAAAACTATATGATTTGGCTGTAAATGGAAAAAGGAACAGGATAAGCGAAAGTTTTGAATCAAATAACATGGTGGAAAATGTATATACAAAAGGTGATGTGTATGAGGATTTGAGATCGCTTTTTTTAATTTGGGAGGGAAAGCTTGGCGTTAAAAAATATGTAAGAGAATGGGTAAATACTCGACCAAGTGAAGGTAAACAGACTTCGGATCATCTTGCAAGATTATGGGCTTATGATAAAGTGCTCTTTGGCGGAAGTGATGCCCTGGAATTTGCGGGTAAATATAAATTAATAACTCACATAAGTGGAGCTGTTGTTCTTGAAAATCAAAATCAATATGAGCAATTTGGGTTGGATAAGAATTCCGGCGAATCTGTTGGGAAAGTTCCTTCTGTTCCCGAACCTGAAGAATGGATAATGATAATAATCGCTATGGTTGCAGTGTTGATACTGGTATTGTTGGGCAAGAAAACAGAATGCAAAAACTATCATTAATTAAAGGGAAATTGACCGTAATTGCCACGATTGTGGTTTTTTGGCCTGTGTGGATATGGTATGTGAGAAGAATATTGTATTCAACTTTTGAATATGTATCTGTAATACCTTTAATTGCTATAATTTTTTTTATTGTTCGTGATAAGAAAATTGCCTGTATTATTGAACTGAAGAAATATAATCTATTTATTTTATTAATGTCCGTTTATATAATTCTTTTTCATTATATACCTGAACTTGTAAGGGCGTTTCTGGCATTTTCTATCATTGCTTTTCTTTTAAGTGAAGTATATTTTAAAATTAAAATTAATTTTACATTATTGGGTTTGTTTTTTTTGTCGCTGCCTGTTATTCCTACTATTGATTTTTATTTTGGTTATCCTTTGAGATTATTAGCGACAAATATCTCGTTTTTGCTTATAAGAATGTCTGGATATAGAGTGGAACTGGAAGGGACTATGATTGAATATGGAAATAGATTTGTATGTGTTGATGCTCCGTGCAGTGGCATAAAAATGTTATGGACGGGTATTCTCCTCTCATTTATCCTAACTGGTTTTTTCCGTTTTACAAATAAAAAGACTTTGATTTTATCCATTTATGCATTTATTTTTGTGATTGCAGGAAATATAATTAGGTCGACATTGCTTTTTTTCACTGAGTCAGGCATATTTGTTATGCCGGAATGGTTTCATGCGGCTGTTGGCGCGGCTATTTTTATTTCCTTAACTGCAGTCATTACTCTTACAGCTTATTATATGGATAAAAAATTATGAGAATTATTATTTATTTTATTTTATGTTTTATGGCTGCGATAATTCCATTTGTGAATTTTTACAGTGTAAAAACAAATAGTAATATACCCGATTTTCCGGGTTGGCCATTTGAATTTGAAGGTGTAAAACTCATAACTGAACATATGGATGATAGAGAAGTTAAGTACTATACTGATTTCCCGGGGAAGAGCAATCGTTTTACTGATGGTAGACGAAAAATTATAATAAGGTGGGTATATAATCAAACTAGAAAACTTCACCCTTCTTCAGAATGTTTTGTTGGCTCGGGTTATAAAGTTAAACCAATGCCTTTATATAAGGATAAAGATGGAAATATATGGGGTGTTTTTAAGGCTTCTAAAAAAGATAGTGTTTTTTTAGTCAGGGAAAGAATTTATGGGATTAATACAAGCTATAGTGATGTTTCTGCGTGGTATTGGGCGGTTTTAATGAAAAAGACTATTTCTCCTTGGTGGGTAATTACGGTAGCTGAAAGAGTGGATAAATAAAAAAAGGCGGCGAGTAATCGCCGCCTTTTGATTTATATTATTATTACCAGCCCAGTATCTGTTTTTCTTTATAGAATTCTCCGCTTACAAGGTCTTTCGTGTCTGCGGTGGCTAACCATATGGGGGTTACAATTCCTTCTTCAATTGAAAGGGGGGCCTGCGGGCCGCCTAAATCTGTCTTAACCCAGCCCGGGTCAACGGAAAACACTTTAACTTTGGTGTTCTTCAATTCCTCGGCTAAAAATTTTGTCAGCTGGTTTATGGCTGTTTTTGAAATGCTGTATGACGGGTATGGCCCCATTCTTGGAACTGAAAGCTGGCCCAAGCCCGATGAAAAATTCACAATCCTTGCGTCATCAGATTTCTTCATTAACGGCACTATGTTTTTGCATATCCATACAGGCCCTACCAGGTTAATCTGCATTATCTTCTGGAACATCTTAAGGTTAAGGTTTTCAATTCCTGTTTCGCCGGGTTCTGAATTTACCCCCGCGTTATTTATCAGTATATCCACCACAGGGAACTTTTTGGCGACTTCTTTTGCGAATTTATTAATTGAATTGGTGTCATCCACCTTTACCTGCATAGCTATTGCTTTATAACCTTTTGCCGTCAGCTTTGTCGCGGCTTCTTTTCCTTTTTTAGCATCCCTGCACGCCATAATAACTGTCGCTCCCATTGACGCAAGTTTTTCTGACATTGCAAAACCAAGCCCGCGGTTAGCGCCTGTTATTATTGCTGTTTTTCCTTTAACGTCCATTTATAGTACCTCCGGTAATTTGATATTTTACCTGACCATTTTAATACATTGACAGTTAATGTCAATACTCATTTTAACGTTCAAAATAAGAGTTTAAAAGGATTTATTGATTTTGTTTTGCATTATGATATAATGCCGAAAATTAAAAAAGTTTTAAAAGGAGACATCAATGGGCGTAATGAATGATAAATGGATAAAGATGATGGCAAAAAAGGGGATGATAGAACCATTTCAGGCAAAGCAGGTGGCAAAGGGAGTAATATCTTCCGGCGTGTCTTCGTACGGTTATGATATGAGAATATCTGATGAGTTTAAAATTTTTAATCCCGCTTCCAAAACGATAGTTGACCCCAAGAACTTTGATATATCGCACTTCATTGATTATAAGGGAAAAGAATGTATCATTCCGCCTAACTCTTATGTGCTTGCAAAAAGCGTGGAATATTTCCGTATTCCGCGTGATATTGTGACCATTACTTTCGGCAAGTCCACATACGCCAGAAGCGGCATCTTTATGAATATCACTCCTTTTGAACCTGAATGGGAAGGGTTTGTCACCATTTCAATTTCAAACCTTACTCCGTTACCGGCGAAACTTTACGCTAACGAAGGCATAGCGCAGGTTCTGTTTTTAAAAGCGGAAGAACCGTGTGAGGTTTCTTACGCTGACAAAAAAGGCAAGTATCAGGCGCAGAAAAAGATTACTATAGCCAAAATAAAAAAGTAAAAACCGGGCAGCGTGCAGAACAAATGGGATTAATAGGGGTACATGTATCCATAGCAGGCGGAATATATAATGCCGTGTCAGAAGGCATAAGGACGGGCTGTGAAGCCATTCAGATATTTACCGCCAATCAAAGGACGTGGGATGTTAAGACGCCGCCCGCGGCTGATGTTAAAAGATTTATTGAAGACTTTAAGAACAGCGGAATGAAAAAAGCAGTTGCCCACGATTCGTACCTGATTAATCTTGCAAGCACAGACGGCGCAAAACTGTCACAGTCCAGAAATGCTTTTTATGAAGAGATGGAAAGGGTGCAGGCATTAAAACTTGACGGCCTTGTCTTTCATCCGGGCAGTTACCGCGGCGGCACATTAGAGCAGGGGCTTGATACGGTGGCGCAAAGCATGAATCTGGCGCTGTCGCGCATGAAAAAGTTTAACTCTAAATTATTACTGGAAATAACGGCAGGCACGGGAAATACCATCGGCGGCAGTTTTGAAGAAGTTGCCTATATACTTGATAAAGTTAAAGATAAAGAGAAAACCGGTGTGTGTTTTGACACCGCGCACGCGTTTGGCGCGGGATATGACCTTAAAAATGAATATGAAAAAACACTTAAAAAATTTGATTCAATAATAGGGTTTGAAAAACTTCTGTGTTTTCACGCCAACGATTCAATGGTGGAGCTTGGTTCCAAAAAAGACAGGCATCAGCATCTGGGGCAGGGCGAGATTGGAATTGAGTTTTTTAGAAAACTTATAAATGACAAAAGGTTTAAAGATACACCGGTTATCATGGAAACGCCGGATGAAGATGACATGGATATAAAAAATATTAAACTGATGAAAAGCCTGCGCGGGCAGTAAGGAAAAAATGAGAGAACTTCATACCGGCAATTTAAAATCACATATAATACATCTGTCCTGGCCTATGATTACGGCAAATGTGCTGCAGAATCTTGCCGCGGGATTTGAAATGTATCTTATAGGAATAATAAATCTGGAAGCGCTGGCGGCTTTTGCCATCGTTATGTCAAGTTTTTACGGGTTGTATCTTTCCCTGCACGGCGGGCTTATTAACGCGGCCATTACTATGACGTCGCGTTATACCGGAAGGGGAAACCACGCGGAACTTAACCGTGCTGTGGCGCAGATGCTTATTTTTGCTGTTCTGGCTTTTGGTTTATTCAGCCTGGCCGCGTATATTTTTATGGATCCAATGCTTGTGTTTTTTGGCGCTAAAGGCGAAGTTTTCACGATGGCAAAAGAATACACATCCATAATGTTATTAAGTTTTCTGCCCTTTGCTGTGTTCTCTGTTTTTCTTGGTGTTTTAAGGGGTGCGGGTGATTCCATAACACCCTTAAAAGTAGTGGCCCTTATGTCCGTGTTTTGGGTGATATTGAATCCTATTTTTATATTTAAACTTAACCTTGGTTTAAAAGGCGTGGCTCTTACAGCTTTGTGCACAAATACTTTAATGGCGCTTGTTTACGGCTTTATATTTTTAAAAGGCAGGCACTTTTTTAAGCTTAAGGCGGAATATTTTAAGCCGGACAGGATTCTGTTTAAAACTTACGCGCAGTTTTCAGTCAAGGCGATACTGCAGGGATTTGTTTTTGACGCCAGTTCAATGTTAATGCTTAAGCTTATCTCCGGATACGGTAACGCGTTTATAGCAGCGTACGGAATAGTATTAAGGATAGGGTATTTTGTAATGATGATAGGGTGGCCAATAGGCAATTCCGGCGGCGTGGTGGTGGGGCACAACCTGGGTGCCGGGTATAAGGACAGGGCAATGCGGGCTGTGAAAGACGCGGCGGCTGTTTTTTCCGTTTTTACAATACCGGCTGCTTTAGTGTATTTTTTCTTCCCTGAATTTGTGCTTGGCCTGTTTACATCTGACCCGGCGACTTTAAATTACGGGCGGTATTTTATGAAAACAATTGCTTTTGCTCTTCCTCTTATGGGCGCCGGGCTTATGGCGCAGAGCGCGTTTAACGCTGCGGGGGCGATTGGATTCTCACTTGTTTTAAGTTTCATAGTTTACTGGCCGGTGCGCATAGTTATGGCTTTAATTCTTCCGATGACAGCCCTTAAAGAATACGGAGTATTCTGGGCGATGAGCCTGTCTCTTATATTTTTTGCTTTTATTTACTTGTTCTATTATAAAAGGGAAAATTGGATGAATAGGGAGTTTTGAAGGACGGCAGAATAGAGGGACGGATGCACAGAGGGACAGAGGGACGGAAGGTTAAAAGGACGGAAGGTCAGAAGGACGCAAGGTTGGTTTTACCGAACATCCGTGCATCCGTCCCTCCGTCCCTCGTTATTTAAATATTTGGAGCATAAATGAGAGAACTTGAAAAAGGAAGTATTTTACATAACTTATTATACTTAAGCGTGCCGCTGCTTATTACTAACCTTATGCAGAATTTCTTCTCCATATTTGACATGTTTCTGCTTGGAAAGATAGGCGTGTCGGCGCAGGCAGCCATTTCCATTACCGGATTTATCTTCGGGGTTTTCTGGTCAATGGAAGGCGGGCTTATGACCGGCGCTTCCGCTGTAATTTCCCGCTATGCGGGAAAAAAAGATTATGCGGGGTTAAAAAAAGCGGTTGTTAATGTTATCTTCGCGGGATATGCCATGGGCATACTTTTTGCGCTGATAAATATTATCTTTATGGATAATATACTGGTGTATTTTGGAGCCAAAGGGGAAACGTACGAACTTGCCAAGTCTATATACCTTATGTCGCTTATTTCCCTGATAAATGACAGCGGTTTGTTTGTTTTTTTTGGCGTCTTAAGGGCGGCGGGGGGTATTAGAAAACATTTTTACCTGCTGTTTGTATCTATCGCGCTTAATACAATACTGGAGCCGGTCTTTATTTATGGGTGGGCGGGTTTTCCGCAGCTTGGGATAATAGGCGTGCCCATGGCAAGGCTTATTTCCTATTTTGTAACCACTTTTATTATGATTTACATTCTTACGCAGAAGGAAGGCATCTTAAAGATTCAGATTAAGGATATAAGGCTGGAAAGAAAGTTTCTTTTTAATTATGTGGGGATATCACTTCCGGCCATGCTTCAGGGAGTTGCTTCCAATATTGCGGCGCTGGTAATGCTTAAAATTGCCGCGCCTCACGGCGACGCGCTTTTGGCCACAATGGGAATAGGCAGCAGGATAGATGTTTTTGTAATGATGCTTGGATGGGCTATTGGTTCGTCTGTGGCGGTTATGGTGGGGCATAATATGGGCGCCGGGCAGATTAAACGGGCGGAAGACAGCGTTATAACGGGGCTGAAAATGTACAGCTTATTTACGTTTACCTGCTGGCTTATTGCTTATAATTTTGCGCCGATGATAATTAAGTTTTTCAATCCCGATTATATGGTCATACAATATGGCGTGCAGTATCTAAGAATTGTCTCTCCGTTTTATCTTTTAATGGGTGTAGGCCTGCTTGCGGGCGCGGCGTTTAACGGCGCGGGTTCCACTAAGACGCCGATGTCAATAAATATTGTGGCATTCTTCGCGCTGCAGATTCCGCTGGCGTTTTTCCTCTCGCGTAACCCCGCCATTGGCCATAAAGCGATATTCATAAGTATCGCTTCCGTATTTATATTTCAGGGAATAGTGGGCTGGATATTTTATAAAAAAGGGCATTGGAAAACGAAAGAGATTTAAGGCAGATGCTTGGAATGCTTAGATGCTTTGATGCTTGGCAAATCGGAGGTTCGGTGGTCCGGGTTAGATCTGGCAGCCGCGCGTCTTTGGCCTGCGGCGCTCGTGGCAGTTGTATTTGCTTTTTATAATTATTTTTACCAACCGTCCAAGCCTCTAAGCATCCAAGCATCCAGTTTTACAGGGCTTGGGTATATCTTTTCAGTACGCGCCGCAAACCGGTGTGTTTGCATCCAAACAAACTTGAAATCAAAGGTATGTTTATTCGTTGGCAGCCGTAAGCCCGCGGCACATACGGATTTGCCGGCGATGCATTAAATCGCCCCTGACGCATACGCAGTATGTTAAGGCGGCGCATACTGAAAAAACACACCCAACCCCTGTATGTGTTAAACTAATTTTCGAATTTTGAATTTTCAATGTTTGTTTATTTTTGTTTTTACTTCCGTGCCTCCGTGCATCCGTCCCTCTGTCCCTCCGGTTCTTCATAATTCTTCTCCTGACACATAATTTTATGCTAAAATTATATTAATATAGTTATTTAAAAGAAAATTATGTTTAAGGGGCAGGAATGAAGAAAATTGCCGCTGTGTTTTTGATATTGTTTTTTGCCGTGTCGTCCGTTTCCGCGTACAATAAAATACGCACAAAGGATATGGATTGGCATATTTTTGAAACCCCGCATTTTAAAATTTATTATTATAAATCCGAAGAACTTCTTGCCAAGTTTGGCGTTATTTACGCTGAAGAGGCTTTTGAAAAGATTACCAAGATTCTTGGGTACACCCCAAAAGAAAAAATCCCGCTGTTTATCTATGAAAACCCGATTGATTTTGGCACAACAAATATAACGCTTTCATACCTTGGCGAAGGAACGGGCGGTTTTACGGAAGCTTATAAGAACAGGGTGGTACTGCCGGCAAACGGTTCGCTTAAAGCTTTCAAAGAGGTATTAACCCACGAGATTACGCACGCAATATCATTTGATATATTATACGGCGAAGGCATGCGTTCTTACGCGACTCTTTATAAGGATTTGTTTATGCCGCTGTGGGTAATGGAGGGGTTGGCCGAACACTGCGCGGATGATTTTGACACGCGCGGAGAGATGGTTTTAAGGGACGCGGTTATAAATGACAGGCTGGTGCCGCTGAATAAGGCGGAAGGGTTTTCCCACCTTGAAGAGGTGTATCTTGCTTATAAAGAGGCGCAGAGCGCCATTGATTACATAGCTTCAAAATACGGCGCGGAAAACATACAGAAAATTCTTAAATTTTATACCGACGAATTAAGCACAGAGGCTGTGTTTAGGCAGATATTAAAAAAAGATTTCAGTCAGTTTGAAAAAGAGTGGGCTTTTTATCTTAAGAAAAAATATTGGGCGCAGATACAGGGCCGTGATGAAGCGGTAAAATACGGCCCCGCGCTGACAGAGAATGACCACAGGAACCTTGTTTATAACCTTGCGCCTTCGTTTTCACCGGACGGAAACAGGATTGCGTATGTTTCCACTAAAGAAGGAATTAAAACAATCTTTATAATGAAAAACGATGGTACGGGCAAAGTGCGCCCTTTTATGGCGGAGTTTGAAGGTCTTGATACCAACGGCAATGCGATATCATGGGCAAAAGACGGAAAGCTGTTATATTTTGCCGGAAAAAAACGCGGAAAAATGATTTTGTTTGAAGGCAATGTTGAAAACGGCGCGCTTAAAGAGTATGAAATAGAGGGGATTGATATAATAAGTTCGCCTGCAATATCTCCTGACGGGCGATACATAGCGCTGTGCGGTACGGTGTCCGGTTTCTCGGATGTTTATCTGTATGAGCCTGAAACAGGAAAGCTGTTAAGAATAACTGATAATGTCTATGAAAACAGCGGCGTGTCATGGTCGCAGGACGCAACGGCGCTTGTTTTTTCCGAAGAGCACGAAGGAATAAACATGCTTTGTCATTATGAATTGAAAAGCGGGGTAAAACAGCTATTAACCACGGCAGAAGCGGGTAACTGTGAAACGCCGGTATTTTCGGCGGAAAAAGAAATAATATTTGTCTCTGATAAAAACGGAATATTTAACCTGTACAGTATGATTATTGATACCAAAGAAATCCGCCAGTTGAGCAATGTTTCGGGGGGTGTTTTCTCGCCTTCTGTTTCCGGTGATTTTATAGCTTATTCATATTACGAAGACGGCTGTTATAACGTCTATAAATATCTAAGGAATGCTAAAAGTGATTTTTCCGGCCTGCCTTTGTCCTATTACGGGGAAGCGGGCTTAAAAAAAGAAAACTCTTCTGATACTGCGGGAATAACAGCGGCGGTACAGGAACCCAAGACAACAGGGCAGGACGACCTTGAATTCAGGGAAGAAATTGAAAACAGGGCAGCGGAGCTTATTTCTGAAAATAAAAAATACACCACCGCATTCTCGCCGGATATGATATTTGCCATACTTGGCGCCGGCACGGATACGGGCATAATAGGCGCCGGATATCTGCAGTTATCGGATATGCTGGGCGACCACAATATTGCTGTCCTGTTAAACGCAGTGCCCGGGTATTACACGCAGTTTGAAACGCAGTACCTTTACATGGCGCTGCCGTTTGATTTGTCGTTTTATTTCTTTTACAATCAGAACACGTATAAATTATACGATTTTGAAACAGGTGATTTTTTCTCGCGCCTTGACAGTACGCAGGCGGGCGCGACTGTTGACATGAAATACCCGCTTACCTTATATGACAGCGTGGGAATAAATTTTTCATCACAGCGGGTCTCTGACAGATATACCGAAATAAATTACAGCAGCGGCTATGAATTTGACGGCGACAGGTTTGATATTATAAATGTGGCGGCGCTGTATTATGAACACGATACGGTATCGTGGCGCGATATGTGGCCGGTTTCGGGCAATTATTTCTCTTTATATGTACAGGCCGCTGAAAAAATGTTTGGCGGGACAAGAAGTTACGGTGTGTATCAGGCGGAATTCAGGAAGTATTTTGACCTTAATTTCATAAGCGGTATGAACACCGTGTTTGCGGCGCGTGCCGTAGCCGGGATGACAGACGGCGATGATAAACCGTATTTTGTCTTTGGAGGCATAAACACCCTGCGCGGCGCCGGCTATGGCGAATTTACAGGTGATAAGATAGGGTTTGTGTCCGCGGAACTCCGCCAGACTGTAGCTAAAAACCTTAATTTTAAGCTTTGGCCGTTAGAGTGGTGGATGGTTAAAAATATTAAAACACAGGCATTTATTGATTCCGGATTGGTGAAAACAGGGGTTCTGGAAGCCATAAATGAAAAAGAAATTTTAAGCGGTGCAGGCGTAGGGGTTACCATTGATACTTTTGTGCTGCAGCGCCAGTTTATGCCGATGAAGTTTGAAGTGGCAAAGAGGATAGACAAAACAGATGATATATGGAAATTTTATTTTTCTATAAGCACTGGGTACTGATGGCAGCTCGGCAGCTCGGCAGCTCGGCAGCTCGGCAGGTTTGGCAGGTTTGGCAGGTTTGGCAGGTTTGGTAGACGCGGGTCTTTAGCCCGCGGTAGTTGGTTTGAATGGTTTTAATTTATGGGATATGGGATAAAAGTTTATTGGATAAATTGTAACCGCAAAGTGATAATGTCCTAAATATGCAAAATAGAAATGTCCTATTCCAAGGCGTGGTAGCATAGAAATACGGAGGTGC
>JAFGWA010000007.1 GCA_016937715.1 Candidatus Goldiibacteriota bacterium | reverse complement strand
GCACCTCCGTATTTCTATGCTACCACGCCTTGGAATAGGACATTTCTATTTTGCATATTTAGGACATTATCACTTTGCGGTTACACCAATAAAAAAAGGGGCGGTGTAACCGCCCCTTTTGAGTATGCTCTCTTTGTTTTTAAATATGTTTTACCACACCCTTACATTTGCAGATTTCGATCTTTTCAACCTTAATACTGAATAACTACAACCTGTAGTATTTGGCCAATCATTGCACTTATCAAATTCAGAATAAAAACCAAAACAATTTTGAAAAAACCTACCACACCATCCACCCAATTCACCATCAACTTTAAATGTTCTCTTAACATCAAGATTGCCGCTATCAGTGAATCTGATTGTAATCGTCGCATCAACTCCATTGTGATCCATAACCCATTCATAACCACCATTAGCTTTAGCAACTGCTAGATTACTATAATACCCTTCACCTAATAATATATCACCACCGCCGTCCGCTCCAGCATTCGTAATCGCTGCCAAATCACCATAAAAATTATAACTATCAGTCACAGCATTAATAGGCCCCGTAGTTTGAAAACCCTGCGCATCATAAGTATAATTTTTTGCACCCATCCAATAAGTTATTACTCCCCAAAATGTTTTTGCAAACTTCACATCAGCTGTTACAACAAAAGACCAATCTTTAACTACACTTAAAGAATTAGCTAAAATTACAGAACTGCCTACTGTTGCAGTGCCTTTTACTGATATATTAATACCACCGCCAAAACCTTCAAAACTTTTTGGATAATAAATCGTAAAAAACACTTTATCCCCGTCATTGTTAACCTGTGTAGATGTGGCGCTAACACTTAATCCCTGCGGGACTCCCAGTATTTCCAGATTGTATAACTTACTTACAGCAGTATGATATGTAATCATAAATACCTGCTCGTTTGCCTGAATAGGCAAAGCTAAACTGCCGCTTACCAGTGCCATCTCAAGGGTCTGTGCTCCCCTGTCAATGGCAAGCACTGTATTTGATAACGGCTCTACCATATAATACATATTTTCAAAGCCGTCATTTGATGGAATTATTACATCCCAATTACCGCCGCTGTGCACCGCAAATTCCGCTTTTCCTGTTTCATCTGTAAAACACGCAGCCTGCGTTGTTACACCCTGGGGCGCCATTTTAACCTGCACACTTGCCACAGGTGTGGCTTCCTGCATTAAAAACACTGAGAACTTAACATCCGGCGTTGCGGTATTGGTGGGCGTGGGTTTTAATACATTTACAGCCAGCGGGCTGAAAGGCGCGCTATTTTTATTACACCCTATTACTAATACAATTACAAAAACAAATAACAAAAAACATAATACTCCCTTTTTCATGTTCCCCTCCATGTTTATCGCTTAATAAGCGTTGTTGATTTTTTATCAGTTCTTCTATCAATCTCTGCCAGCAGTTTTATCGCGTCTTCATCCTTTGAATCTATCCTTAAAACATACTCTGCTTTAGATCTGGCGTCTTCCAGAAGGCCGCGGTCAAAAAACTCTTTTGCCTGCCCCATTGCTTCCTGCGCGCTTTGCACTGCCTTGGCGCTTTCACCTGAATACTTCTCTTTTGCCAGGGCAAGATTTTTTTTAGTTTCAATGTCATCCGGATAAATCTCTAAAACTTTTTCCCATGATACTATCGCTTTATCATAATACCCTTTCTGGTAATTAAGAACTCCTTCGTTATACAATGCATCCGCTTTCTTTTTATCTTTTTTAATGCCCTGCAGTTCTTTTACAAAATCCGCTATTTCATTGTTTTCAGGGGAATACTCCGCCGCCTCTTTGGCAAGTTTAAGCGCAGGCGCAATTTTACCCTGCGAATTCAACTCCCTTGCATCGCCATATTTGGCAACCGCGGTTTCCCTGAAATATTTAAGGTAAAAAACTGCGGTTTCATTTTCCGCGTCTATTTTATTTACTTCTAAATACCTGTTATAAGCCCCTTCAAACTTATTCTTACCCCTAAGTTCATCAGCTTCCGCAAGAAGTTTTTTAATATTCTCCTGCTTCTTATCACCTTCAAGTTTAACCGCTATCTCATCAAGATATTTTTTTACGTCAGAGTTTCCCGGGCTTATCTGGTTTAATTCCAGAAACTTAATCTCTGACCGCTTGTACAGACCCGCGTCAAAAAGAGTGACCCCATCGGTGTATATCTTTTTTCCTATTTCCGGAAACTGTTCCGACCCTGCGGCTAATGTTTTTATTGCCGCTGTTTTTTCCGTATTGCCAAATCCAATCAATAACCCCGCGCCAAAATAGAATCCGGAGTAATCCACCTGTGACTGTCCCTGCGATTCGCCTGTCCAGCCATAAACATTCTCTGTTTTAACCATTACAGTGCCCCTTGAATACCTGTAACCTGTTTTTAAATTTATACCCGCACTTTCCGAAAACATCCAGTTGGCGCCTGCTTCCGCGCTTATCCCGGCAAATGCCGTATCCCATGACTTTTTTATTCTGTAAGAATATGTCCCGTCTTCAAGAGCAGACTCTTCATCCATAGTGTTATTAAACGAATACGTCAATCCGGCGTCCAGGCCTATATAGGGATTAAAAGCAGATTCATCAAAAGCGTATTTTTTCAGCCCTATCCCCGTATAGATAGCACTGAAATCGCCGGAAATTTTCTGCGCGGTCTTTCCGTTTGGCCAAAGCGCGATGCTTTCTGTATCTCTGATGATACTTACTTCATTCTTAAGATACACAGCGGCTAAGCCCGCAGGCGCGTTAAAATTGTATCCGACTTCCAAAGAAGGTAATAATCCAAACGCAAGCGGCTTTAAAGATGATTTTATTCCAATTGAAGTGTTGTAATCATTGGCTTCCTTTATTGCCTGATTGTATTCCCCCATCAAAACCGAATTCATACCCCCCGTTAAAGACAGATACCAGTCTGACCCGCAAAAAGACGGCGGGACAATTAAAGCCAATACAAATAAAATAAATAAAAATTTACTAAAAACTTTTTTTACCATTTCCATCTCCTCCAAATGAAAATAAGTAAAATAAGCAATTGTTGGATTGCCCGTTTTACCCTCTATGTTGAAGGATATTATATACAATTTTATTTTGAATGCAAGTATTTTTTTATAGGCAAGCGGCAATATCATAATATTGTATCCACGGGACGCGCAGGAGCGCGTCCCCTACAAAAACAAAAACACATAAAAAAAAAGGACGGCATTTCTGCCGCCCTTTTTGAAAAGATAATTTATTGTATTACTGAATTACCATGCATATCCCAAGTTAAGTCCCGGTCCAAAACCAACTCCACCGAATCCTTCTGCTTTTACTCCATTAATTTCTATAGCGCTACCAATGTTGTAACTTAAAGCCACCTGCAGATCAAGTGTGAATCCATTATCCCATATCCATCTATATCCGCCATGTCCTCCAAGTCCAAACATAACAGCTGAACCTGTACCTGTTTTTGTCACGAGTTCAGTATAGGTATCATTCCATTCTGTATACTCATAACTAATCATTGACATTGTAATCTGTGCCTGAGGTCCTGCAAACCAACCATTTAAAGCATGGTTCTGGAAATACCAGTTGTATTCTGCGCCGGCCCCGATTGTTGTATAACTCCAATTACCAATACCAAACCAGTTAAACAAACCATTAAATCCAAGTCCATTTGTCTTTCCCATTGCCATTTCATAATGTGCACTTAAAATACCAATAAAAATAAGCGGGTTTACTGTTAAAACGTTCTGCTGTGTTGCCCAGTCTACCCCTTCTCCCTTAACTGCCTTTTCAAAACTGTTGGACTTTGCTGCAAATGCCGGTGCTACAAGAAGTGAAACTACCGCTAAAACAATTAACAACTTCTTCATTTAAACCCTCCAAAATATTTTTTAACTTCCTCTTTAATCCCTGTTTGTGATAACATTATATTAACACAAACAACATATTTGTCAATCATCAGGAGGTTTTATGCGGGTTTATCTGACAGGCGGAACGGGATTTATCGGCAGTTACACGGCTGTGGAACTGGCTAAAGCCGGCCACGAAGTTATAATTCTGGCAAGAAACCCCCAAAAAGCCCCTTCTTTGGGAAAAATCAAAAACATAAAAATTATCAAAGCTGATATGAAGGACTTTAAAGCGCTTTCAGCGGCGATAAAAAAACCTGACGCGCTTGTTCACATTGCCCTTTGCTGGGGTGATACAGGCCCGGAAATGATTGAAAACGAAACCTTAAATTCCGTACGCCTTATTGAACTTGCAATAAAAAAAGGGGCGCAGAAAATACTTTACACCTCTTCCACCGCGGCATCGGGGTATTATCAGAAACGCATCACTGAACAGTGCCGCCTTATCCCCGCTGATTTTTATGGCGCTACAAAGGGCGCTGTGGAACTTTTTATTTCGGCTTATTCCCATTATTACCCAAAACTGAAACTTAACATTATCCGCCCCGGTTATACCTTTGGAAATCCCGTAGTGCCGGGTTCTTCAATGCAGCCCGATAACAGATTCCGCCAGATATGCGCGGACGCGAAAGCCGGCAAAACAATACAGGTAATTAAAAATGACGGCACACAGTTTATATGGGCGGGAGATCTGGCTGTATTATACAGAAAAGTTATTGAATCTAACCTTAAAGGCGAAACCTTTTACGGTTTAAGCAGAAATTTTTTAAGCTGGGAGCAGGCGGCAAAATGGGCAATAAAATATTCCAATAGCAAAAGCAAACTGGAAGTATTTGATTATGGTTATTCAGACGACCCCGTGATGTTTTCCGTGGACAATATGCACAAACACTTTGGTCTTTCTTTTAACTCACAGGAAAAAGTTAAAGAACACATCAGATACATACTTAGCCTTTAAGAATCATTGCGCGTTATTCTTTTTTTCTTTTCTCCAAATTTTGCCGTTTCAGGTTTCTCGCTTACATTAAACCCGCGCCGTATCACACACCCCTTACGGCCCGGGTCGCATTTTCCCTTTAACAGCATACACTCTTCATTATTTTCATACTTGCAGAATGACGACTGCATTATCGCGCTTTTTACGGAACCGCTATTACTTCTGTAACTCCCGGTACTTCTTCCTTAAGGCGGGCTTCAACACCCTGCTTTAAAGTCATCTGTGACATAGGGCATCCCTGACAAGCTCCCTGAAGGCGGACTTTTACAACACCTGTTTTTTCATCCAAATCCACAAATTCCAAATCCCCTCCGTCTGCCTGAAGGTACTGCCTTAAATCTTCTATAACCGCTTTTACTTTTTCTCTCATTTTATTACCTCCTGAATGTATATCACTTTTTTTGTGATATTATCTCATTTTTATTCCTAAAAGTCAAGTTTCAAGAATACAATTATTTTCAGCGGTTGTCAAGAAACCTTAACCCATTTTAGGGTTTTCTTTGTATATATTCCCCTTTAACCGTTCTATCCTTAAATCCAACGGCGGATGAGTGGAAAAAAGCTGATCTGCCCTGAATCTGAACGGATTTGCAAAATACATGTGCTGCATTCCTGAATTATATTCAGCTTCCGGATAAGTTTCTTTCTTTATCTTTTCAAGAGCGTCTATCAGCCCCTGCGGGTATCTTGTAAGTAAAACTGCCGACGCATCTGCCATATATTCCCTTTGCCTTGACACCGCAAACTTTATAGCCATTGCGCCTATAGGCGCAAGTATCGCGGCCGCAATTGCAAGTATCCCAAAAAACAGGCCTGCCCGTCCGGAACGCCCGCGAAACGCGCTTCTTTTTATTACATCGGAAATCATAAAAACAGCGCCCGCCATTACCGCGGCAACGGTACTTACAAGAATGTCATAATTTTTTACATGGCTCATTTCGTGGGCTATTACGCCTTCTAATTCCAGTTTGGTAAGTTTTTTTAAGGCGCCTGTTGTAACGGCTATCGCGGAATGCTTTGGGTCCCTGCCGGCCGCAAAAGCATTTATACTTTCGCTTGGCATGACATATACTTTTGGAGCGGGAAGCCCTGCTGCCAGCGCCATACCTTCTGCCGCGTAATAAAGGCCGGGGTATATTTTTCTGTCCGCCTCCACCGCGCCCGATGATAAAATGGCCAGTTTGCCGCTGTTATAATAGGAAAAGAAAGTCATGATAAAAGACGCGGTAACACCGATTACAATTCCTGTATAAGGGTCGCCGTACAGCACCCCTATAATCCACCCAAGTCCGGCAATTAGGATGCCGTAGAAAAACAACAATATAAAGGTATTGTTTTTATTGGCGGCTATATCCTCGTATACCATTTATATTTCCTTTTTTTAAAACTTAACTGAAACCGGTTTTTTATCCTCTTCTGGTGTTTCAAAAAACTGTTTCTGCGTGTGCCCGAACATTCCCGCGAAAATCACTCCCGGAAACGCCTGCTGGTATTCATTATACACGCGCACAGTCTCGTTAAAAAACTGCCTTGCGTATGCAATCTTGCTTTCCATTCCGGAAAGGTCTGTCATAAGCTGGGTAAAATGGGCGTCCGCTTTAAGCTGCGGATAATTTTCACTTACGGCAAAAAGCGATTTTAACGCGCCTGTTAACATATTATCCGCGGCAGCGGTCTTTGCCACATCTGCGCCGGCTCCGGTTAACGCAGCCCTTGCCTGAATTACTTTTTCAAGCGTATCTTTTTCGTGCGCCGCGTATCCCTTAACTGTTTCAACAAGATTAGGAATCAAATCTGTCCTTTGTTTAAGTTGAACATCTATCTGCGCCCACGCTTCGCTGTTGCGGTTTTTTAAACTTACCAGTTTGTTAAATATGCCTATTACAAAAACAGCCGCAAGAAAAACAATCCCGAGAACTATTGCAGTTAATGTCATATTTCACCTCCGCAATTTAAATTTGAAATTATTATACCATAAAAAAAGACCGAGGGACGGAGGGACAGATGCACGGAGAGTCGGAAGTATGAACAAAACAGATATCGAAAATTCGAGATTTAAAAATTAGAAGAAAACCACAGGGATTGGATGTGTTTTTTAGTGCGTGCCGCGCAAGCACAGCATGTATGCGGCAGGGGCTATTTAATGCAGCGCCGGCAAATCCGGATGTGACGCAAGTTCCCGGCTGCCAATGAATTAACATGGCTGTTGATTTCACGTTTGTTCGGATACAAGAATACCAATTTCGCGGCGCGTGCTGAAAAAATATACCCAAGCCCTATAAAGCCAAGGGACGGATGCACGTATGTTCGAAAGAAAAAAGTTTAAGCTATAAGCAGTTAGGCAATAAGCAGAAGCGAAGACTTAAAGACAATGTTTCGCTCTAGCTTAATTGCTTAAAGTCTTGAAACGCTGTGTTTTATAATTTCGCTTATGCTTAAATGCTTATCAGCTTATTGCTTAAAATTTATACCCTTACTTTACTATTGCCAGCTTCCCATGTTTTATCTCCTCATCATCCGCCTTTATTACATATATATATATTCCAGGCGCTATTTTACTGTTTTTTCTTCTGCCTTCAAGTTTCCACAAATATGTCCCATCCGGGGAATCTGCCCGCGCAGAATGCACAAGTTCTCCTCTAAGATTATATATCTGTATCTCTGAATTTCGTGTAAGTTTTGCAAACACTATTCCCTTTTGCCCGTTTGTGCCGTCATATACAGACGGATAAATATAAACACCATCAAGATTATCCGCGGCCTGCATAGCAGGAAGCGGTGTAGTTGTAACAGTGGCAGTAATGGTATGCGAAGGAATTACCGCTGTCAGCGTTACAGTAATGGTTGATGTTACAGAAACAGTAACCGTGGCTGTTTTACTTAAATATAAGGTCGGCGTAGCGGTAAGTGTTATAGTGGGGGTTGGCGATGGCGGCGGCGGGGCGTTATAAAATTCCACATCATCTATATACAAGTCAAAAGCCCTGTCATATCCAAGCACCTGCCATTGAACTGCCGAAACGTGCGCAAGCACAGTAGAACGCGGGTACTGCGTGCCCCAGCCGGTATCCTGGGTAAACGATGAAAAAGGTATTTCTAAAAGCGTCCAGTCAGCCGGCGCCGCAAAAGTATATTTATAATCATTATATCCGGTCAAAGTGGAGCCGTCTAAATTGGATATATATGGCAGTCTTATTGTATACTGCATGCCGTCTCCCTTTACATAAAACCGAATTCCTGTAAACCCATTAACATCCTCTTCGTGATATACAGGCGCGCCAGAATCCGCGTATAAATTTACGCCAAGCCCGGCAGATGGATAAACATCCGGTGACGGCTGCGCTGCAACGCTGCCGTATATTCTTGCGGAGTATAATGGCGTATCAGCACCGCCCGATGTCATTGTGAATACGGAAGCTTTAGGCGGATTTATTGTGCTTAAAGCATCGGCATAATCATACCAGTAACCTCCAAGCATATTCGCGTTATTTCCATCTTCGCAGTTATCTATTATCCATGCGCCAACCGTGACGGTAAGCGTAACCGTGGGCGTTACTGTCTCTGTTGGGCCGCCCGGAGTCCTTGTAACTGTCGGGGTCAGCGTAAATGTATCAGTAGGCGCGGGGCCGGGATATATTTCAATTTCATACCATATAGCGCCGCGCGTATCGCTTATCTGAAATTTGGCATTACCGCCTTCATCCGAAATTGGCAGCGATAATACCCGCACGCCTGTATTATCAAGCGAATATACTTTTACATTCGCGGCAGCATAAGGCAAGACAAATTCCGCGCCTATTCCTTCTGTTGTCGTAGGCCCGGTTCCAAATGAAGCTGTATTTATATCCGCATTAGCGGCAGGAGGAAAACCAGCCGATGCCCCGGAAGGATACAGCCTGTAATTAACCCCGGTGTTTGAAGAAAATCCTGATGCTGTTACAAATATTTTTTCCGCGCCTGACGCAAACGTACCGCCCTGCGCCACGCTCATCATAATTGAAGACCAGTTCTGCATTGCAGACAACGGCCTTATAATTACCCCTGACAGGTTATATTCCGCGCCGATATTATTTCCTATTACGCCTTTTGTCTTTGGGGAATCTATTTTTAAAACCCCTGCGGATGAATTCCAGTTTAACTGATTGGTATCAGATGTATATATGCCCGCGCCGGGTATAGTGATATCCGCGGGAGAAAGCGCGCCTGCCGGATTAACACCGCCCTGCACTATTATGGATGTACCGTGCATCAGCGATGCCGCAAGGGGCATGCCTGCATCCTGAGCGTCAATTAACCGCCATGGGCCGGCGCCGGTTAAAAGGCCAAGCTCCTGCGCTGTAGTAATTGGTACTGTAACTTTGGCCGATGCTGCCGATATATCATTACGCCTGAACATTAAAGCCGCGTGAAGCATATTAGCCCATTTGCCAGGGTCCATATCCACATCAAAAAAACCGTCTAATTTATTTTCGCTCCAGTTTGTATTGCCGTCGCCGTATGTATAGGCGTATATCGCGTCCCAGTCCTGAAACGACGCGTAAGCCCCAAGCACGCTGTACGCTTCCGCGTTAAATGAATTTGGAAACGGATGGTTATATTCTGTTACCGTAAACGGTTTTCCTTCCACCCTTTTCATGGACAACGCGGAAATAGTACCTCCGTCATTCCTTGATAATACAGACGAGTTATTAACCCACCACGGAGTCACCCATTGTTCCCCCTCGTATGACGGGTGCTGCCAGTAAGCGTGAGCGTCAATGACATCAAACAGGTTCATAAGATTAGGCGTGGAATTTCCGATTACCGTACCCACGGTCAGCGCCTTCGCGGACAGCGACACTTTTATGTAATTATTCATAGAGCCCCAGTAATGCTCCTCTTTTTTCCATAAAAAATCCACCCAGTCATTTTTGGCAGCCAAAGTCCTATCTGCCCTGTCAGCAGCTTTGAATATTTTCACGGAATCAAAATCAGTTTCATCCACGTTAGTACCGGGAATTGTACCGCCCTGCCTGAAGGAAACATCGGCAAAAGAATACACCGCTGTCTCTTTTGCCATATCCGTGAAATTCACCCTTGCTGATATCGTTGTCTTTGTTGCCGCAAAAACAAATTCAAACCGCTGCCAGTCGGTTGTCAGATTTAAAGTCTTTTCAAAATATGTCTGCCACGCCCCGTTGACTTCCTGTACAATAACATCCACGGTTGCAGCCCTGTCTGCTTTTGCGGAAAAAGAAAGCGTATATGGGGTGCCTGCGGTTAAAGTGACACCCTGATTAAGCTGAACGTGCCAGTTAACAGTACTTGAAGCGGAAACGTTCACCTGACAGGAATTTTTACCGGGTGCAAGGCCGTTTGCAATAACACTAAAAAGGGCGGATGCCGGGGCGGTTGACTCCCTGTTCCATGAGTTCAAACCCAAAGCAAAATCTCCGTTTAAAAGTTTTTCATCCCCCAATGGCGCCGACATTCCCCACGCCCCCTGAAGCGCCGCAAAAGAAGGATATTTGCCTGAAAGATATGAATTCCACATTACCTGAAGCTGCGTGTTAAAATCTGCCGGCAGTAAATCCATCTGTGAATTGTGCCATGCGTGTATAAGGCCGTGTTCGTTGCAGGTTTCAACAAATACAACCGCGGGGTCCTGCGTGTATTTTATTCCCGTGTACGCGTTTGTCCTGTCAAGCATTCCGGACGCGAATTCCATCTGAAGTCCAAGCATTACCGGGTCAAACATCGCAGGAGTCTGTTTATCTTTCCAGTTCATTGTATCTATAGAAGCGGGCAGTCCGTCCGTGCTTCTAAAATCACGCCCCGCAAGAAGATTTATATTTGAATAGATGCCGTGTTCTTTTAAACGTGATACAAAGTAATCAAATTTATCAAGATTAGCCGCATTTAGATGCCTTGAATCCGCGTATCCCGCGTAATCAATGAATGACTGCCCCCACGAAGCATCCCCAAGATGAAACCGCACAAGGTTTATTCCGTATTTTGCCATCCTGCGCGCTATCTTATCCGCGTCCGCCTTATCAGGAAAGCAGTTGCTTGAAGTGACATTTACCGCAAGAAACTTTATTCTTGAAGCGCCGGAATTCACGTATAAATGGCCGTCAGGCGCGGCAGTTACATAACCGGAAACACCGGCGGGTTTATGATTTAAATAACTAAGGTTGGTTATTGTATCGGAATCATCATCCCACGGAAGGGTAAAGTTGAACATGCCCGCATGCAGCGGGGAAACAGTTAAAAGTATTATGGCGGCAAAAAAACACTTCTTCATAGATACTCCTTATTTGTTAAGACGGGCAAACCTGTATCTATTTATTACAACGCGCAAAGACGAAAAAAGTTGCGGTTAAACGACGGTAACTTTTTTATCGCCTTTGGTTATATTGCCTATAAGCCAAGCGCGCTCGCCTGACTTTTTAAGCGAAGAAACAACTGTTTTCGCCTTATCAGCCGGGACAATAAGCACCATTCCCACACCCATATTAAATACACGGTGCATTTCCCTGTCTTCTATCCCCCCAAGTTTCTGTATCATTTTAAAAATGGGAAGTACTTCCCATGAACCTTTTTTTATCACACAATCCACATTACCCGGAAGCACGCGGACTATATTATCATAAAAACCTCCGCCGGTTATGTGCGACATTGCGTTAATAAGCCCTTTTTGTACAAGCGGATAAACAGATTTAAAAAACGACCTGTGAGGCTCCAAAAGCGCAAGCCCAAGAGTAGTCTTTAATTCAGGAATATATTTTGTATAAGGTATTTTCTTGTTTTCAAACACGCGCCTTGCAAGGGAAAAACCGTTGGTCTGCAGTCCATAAGAACCAATACCGATAACCGCGTTTCCCGGTTTTACTTTTTTCCCTGTTAATATTTTTTTCTTTTCCACTTCGCCGACTATCGTTCCCACAAGGTCATATTCGCCGTCTTTATAAACGCCGGGCATCTCCGCGGTCTCTCCGCCTATTAACACCGTGCCGTTTTCCCTGCACGCTTTTGCCATTCCTGATATTACATCCACAAGCACTTTGCCTTCAAGTTTTCCGCAGCCAAAATAATCAAGAAAAAACAGGGGCTTGGCTCCCATCACAAGAATGTCATTTATACAGTGGTTTACAATATCCTGCCCCACGGTATCGTGTTTGTTAATATTCTGGGCAATTTTAAGTTTGGTGCCCACGCCGTCCGTGCTGGCAACGGTACATTTGCCGCCGCCCATATCAAACACGCCGCCGTAGCTGCCTATATCCGTCACCACTTTTTTATTAAAAGTGGATTTTATATGCGCTTTCGCCTTACCCAGCGCGCCAACCGCCGCGTCAATATTTACCCCTGCTGATTTGTATGAAAGTTTTTTTGCCATTTTTTCTCCAATCTGTTTATTATTTAATATTTTTAGAATCAGAACCTTGGGTACGAACCAAGTACTTTTACAGAACCCGCTTCACGTTCAACAGCTTTTAACGCGTCTTTTACATTTTTATCTTCCGCGTAACCTTCCACATCAACAAAAAACAGGTAATCCCACGCCTTTTTTTTGGAAGGCCTTGATTCTATATTGGAAAGATTTACATGATAATTATCAAAGGGCTGCAACAGCCTGTAAAGCGCGCCCGGCTTGTCTTTAATTGAAACCATAATTGATGTCTTATCCCTGCCCGTCCTTTTACTGAAAGTTCTGCCGATTATAAAAAACCTTGTATAGTTGTCCGACATATCCTGTACAGATTTTACCAGTACTTTTAACCCGTAAATTTCCGCCGCAAGCTCCGCGGCTATTCCGGCGCCGCCTTTTGTTTTTGAAGCTTCCATCGCGGATTTTGAATTACTGGAAACCTCTTTAATAATCACATTTGGTAAATTACTTTCTATCCACACCCTGCACTGACCCAAAGTCTGAGGGTGTACAAAAAGCGTCTTAATATCAGAAAGCCTGCTTTCTTTTGAAATAAGGCAGTGTTCTATCTTTAAAAGTATTTCCGAACATATTTTAAGGTCTGAATCCGCGAACATATCATAAGTATAATTTACAGCGCCTTCCGTGGAATTTTCTATGGGCACGCAGCCGTAATCAGCATTTCCTTTTTCCACTTCAGAGAAAACTTCTTTTATGCTGCCCGCAGGGGAGTAATTTGTCATTTTGCCAAACCGTTTTACCGCTGCCAGATGCGAATAAGTGGCAACGGGCCCAAGATAAGCCACTGTTATCCCGCGCTGCAGATATCTTGATACTGAAAAAATCTCATTATATACAGCTTCAATTCCTTTTAACGGGAAGGGGCCTTTTTTTACTTTTTTCAAATTTTCCAGAACCGCAGCTTCCCTTGCCGGGTCATAGACTTCCATACTGGAAGAAGTTTTAAACTGCGCTATCTTTTTTACGCTTTCAGCACGGTTGTGTAAAAGCGTAACTATCTCTTTATCCACCGCGTCAATCTGTTTCCTGTATTGGCTAAGGTCTTTTTTTCTTTTCACGGGGCTTCACCTCTTTTTTTAGGGGGGCAAATGTATCTATTTCATCCCTTGTAAGGTACCTGAATTCTCCCGGTTTTAATCCGGCAACGCTTATTCTTCCCACGCTTTCTCTTTTTAACCTGACCACGCTTAAACCTACCGCCGCGCACATATTTTTTACCTGATGATTTAATCCCTGTGTAATAACCATTCTAAGTACGTCATTCTGTTCATTTTTGTGTATCGGAGCCACCTCTTTTGCCTTTACATACACCCCATCTACAGTTACCCCCCTTTTAAGGCGGTCTAACTGTTTAGTGTCTGCCCTGCCTTTTAATTTCACCATATACACTTTATCCACTTTATATTTAGGATGGGTTATTCTGTTAGCCCAGTCGCCGTCATTTGTAAGAAACAGGCATCCGGTGGTGTTGTAATCCAGCCTTCCCACAGGAAAAAGCCTGCCTTTGTCAACCACATGCACCGGAAGCAGGTCCAATACTGTGCGCCTCTCTTTTTCATCCGCAACCGTGCACACGCACCCTTCAGGTTTATGCATTATTATATACGCAGGGGTCTCTTTTCTTAATAACTTTCCGTCAACTTTAACAGCGTCTTTTGTTTCATCCACTTTAAAACCAAGTTCACGTATATGCTTTCCGTTTACCGTGACCCTTCCCTGTGTCATAAGTTCTTCCGCTTTTCTGCGCGAAGTAACACCACAGCGTGCTATGTACTGCTGAAGCCTCATCATATATTACTCCTTTAAATTTCCCATTGAAATTCTATTTGTTGTCATCTTCATCATCTTCATCATCTTCATCATCTTCGTCGTCTTCGTCGTCTTCGTCGTCTTCGTCGTCTTCGTCGTAATCCTCATCCTCTTCCCCATCTTCGTCTTCGTCCTCTTCTTCATCTTCAAGCGTTTCCGGTATCAGTTCTTCATCCAGAACATTTTCCTTTTCTTCATCTTCCGCTTTCAGGTTTTCATCAGCATCCGCAGCCGCATCCGCGTCAGTCTGAATTTCGCCGTCTTCGGCAAGCATATCTTCAGTTGACTGCCGGTGCATCAATTTCTGTTTTTCTTCATCATCAAAATTAATCATTGTCTGATTTTTTGCCACTTCTATTTTATCTTCCCACTTTTCAATATATTCGTCTTTTTCAAGTATTGTTTTAATTTCATCAAGTTTAGGCAGGTCATCAAGCGTGTTAATGCCAAGATACTGCATAAACTCTTTGGTGGTGCTGTATAAAAGCGGCCTTCCCGGAGCGTCTTTACGCCCGGCTATTTTAATAAGTTTTCGTTCCAAAAGCGTATGATAAACTCCATCAGAATTAACACCCCTTATTATTTCCACTTCCTGCTTTGTAATAGGCTGTTTGTACGCCACAATCGCAAGCACTTCAAGGGCGGCGCGGGTAAGGCGCGACATCAGTTTATTTTTATACAGTTTTTTAATGTAGGGGGCATAATCCGGAAGCGTCAACAGTTCGTACCCGCCGGCTATTTCTTTTAACGTCACGGGCGAATCCGTCTCTTTAAGCCTTGTTGTCAGCTGCTCTACAGCGGCAACAACTTCCTTATGCGGAAGCTCCATTACCTGCGCCAGCAGCTGCACCGGCAAGGGTTTATCACTTGCAAATAAAAGCGCCTCTATTATCCTGTCATTGTCTATTTTTGCCATTTTATTACCGTCCTTATGATTTCACTTTTTAACCTGCGGCTAATCGCCCATGTTCTGCAGTACTGCCCTGTCAAAGTTCCTGTCTATGATATCTATCCTTATATCCTCAAACGTAAAGTCCTGATAAACCCTGATAACCTTAAGCCTTAACAGTTCCAGTATGCCCATAAACAGCGCCACAATATAAAGCCTGTTGTTGTTTTTCTCGCACATATTAAAAAAACTTACATTATCCACGGTCTGTAATACATCCAGAAGTTCATACATCCTGTCCTTTATCTTAATGGCTTCGCCCGGTATCACTATCAGTTTTCTTTCCTTCAGTCTGTCTAAAATTGAATCCATTGCTTTTGCCAGCGCGTAAATATCCAGCGACAATTCCTTGTCTTCCGCGCTTATGTTAAGCGGATTTAACCTTTCAAACATATCGCGTTTTTTGGCTTCATAAAGCCTCATCTTTTCCGATACTTCCTTGAACGTGTTGTATTCAAGAAGGTGCTGCACCAGTTCCATTCTTGGATCTTCTTCGTCCTGCTGCAGCAGTTCATCTTTAGGAAGCAGCATCTTTGCCTTTATATAAATCAGCGTGGCTGCAATGACTATAAATTCGGTCGCCACTTCAAGGTTAAACTTGCGCATCATATCAATGTATTCAAGGTATTCCTCTGTTATCTTGGCTATGGGAATATCATAAATATCTATCTGGTTCTTCCTTATTAAATAAAGAAGAAGGTCAAACGGCCCTTCAAAGACCGCAAGCTTAAGCTGATAATCGCCGTCCATTTTTTACCCCAGTTTCATGCAGTGCCTTACGCCCGCCATTGTTTCAACAGCGGCTGCAGCGGCCCTTGCGTTTCCGTCTTTTATAATGTCCCTGATTAAATCAGGTTTGTTCTCAAACTGCGCGCGCGTTTCCCTTATAGGCGCCATCCTCGCGTTTAAAAGCGCTGCCAGCTGTTTCTTACAGTCAACGCATCCGCGCGTGCCTTCTTTACACTCTTTCTCCACAGTATCAATACCTTCGCCGTTATAAATCTTATGAAAAGCGCACACCACGCATTCTTCAGGGTGCCCAAGGTCATTCTTTTTTACTTTTAACGGATCTGTAAACATCATCTTTACTTTCTTTTCAGTCTCTTCGGCGCTGTCCGCAAGATAAATGGCGTTGTTGTAACTTTTGCTCATTTTTCTTCCGTCAAGGCCGGGCAGTTTGGGATACATGGTAAGTATCTCTTTTGGCTCCGGAAAAAATTCCCCGTAATAATTGTTAAACCTTCTTACAATCTCACGCGCCAGTTCAAGGTGCGGCCGCTGATCTTCGCCTATGGGAACTTTATTCGCCCTGTAAACCAATATATCCGCCGCCTGCAGCACGGGATATCCTAAAAAGCCAAAAGTGGAAAGGTCTTTTTCTTTCAGTTCCTGCTTCTGCTCTTTATATGTAGGATTTCTTTCAAGCCACGGCACAGGAGTTATCATTGAAAGCAGCAAAAAAAGTTCCGCGTGTTCCTTTACCGCGGACTGCACAAACATCACGGCTTTTTTGGGATCTATCCCCACTGAAAGCCAGTCAATATACATTTCTACCGTATTTTCAGTTATATTTTTTGGCTTTTCATAATCCGTGGTCAGCGCGTGCCAGTCAGCCACCATATAAAAAGCTTTGTACTTATCCTGCATTTCCACATAATTTTTTAGTACGCCTTCAAGGTGGCCAAGGTGCAGCTTTCCCGTGGGCCTCATTCCGCTTAATACACTTTCCATCTAAAATCTCCCTGTTATTAAAGAATAAAAGAAATCAGTTTCATAATTGTATAATATATCGGCTTAAAAATCACATCAAGGACGCCAAAAGCCAGCAGCCCTATCACAATAAACAGCCCATATGGTTCAAGTTTCATATAGCTGTACATCATCCTGTCGGGCATAAAACCCATTAACACTTTGGAACCGTCAAGCGGCGGAATAGGAATCAGGTTAAACGCCGCAAGGATTACATTAAGCATTATCCCGTATTGAAGAAACATAAATAATCCCTGCGATTCCAAAACCGGGAATAAAGGCACAACTTTAAGTATAATCGCAAAAACAACCGCCAGTAATATGTTTGAACCCGGGCCGGCAAGGCTTACAAGCATCATATCTTTTTTATGATTTTTAAAATATGACGGATTAACAGGCACGGGTTTTGCGCCTCCTATTATAAAAGGCGAACCCGTAAGAATCAGCATTACCGGCAGGATAATTGACATAAAAGGATCTATGTGAGGAAGCGGGTTTAAAGTTAGCCTTCCCATATCTTTCGCGGTAGGGTCGCCAAGCCTGTGCGCCGCAAGGCCGTGAGAAACTTCATGCACCACCACTGCGAATATAAGCACAACAATCTTAATAACAATTTCCGAAAGCCTGTCCATATGCCGGAATTCTCCTTATAAACAACATTAAAACAGAATAAAATAAAAAATTCGTTAGTTATTATAACATAGTTTAATCAATTCCATAATGAAAAAAGGCGGCCCTAAAAGGGCCGCCTTTTGGGAACTATTATCTGTTTAACAGTTACTTTTTAACTTCTTCTTTTACTTCCGTTTTAGCTTCAGATACCGCCGCTTCAACCTTTTTTTCCACCGGGTTCTTTGTATCTTCAAGGAAC
Organism: Candidatus Goldiibacteriota bacterium; assembly: GCA_016937715.1. Lineage (NCBI taxonomy): Bacteria > Candidatus Goldiibacteriota > Candidatus Goldiibacteriota bacterium. The sequence goes on along the minus strand of JAFGWA010000007.1, from coordinate 22,930 downwards.
TGGTTTACCCAGGAGATAAAATCAAGATTGCTTGTTATCTTCTCCGCAGGGCCTTCTCCGCCTTCAAGCGCCTTTGCTTCTTCAAGTATGCCCTTTGCTTCATCAAGTAATCCCATGTTTGATTCAAGAATTACAGCTATATCTTTCTGTGTGGCAAATTTTTCTTTGCTTGGAGCCATTCCGGAAAGCTGTTCTATTTTTGCCGAATAATCAGTATTTTTCTTGAAAGCTTTAATTAATTCATACGCCGCGCTGTTAAGCTGCCATGCCTGAATTTCTTTTGTGGCCGATTTCGCCGCAAGTGTTGCCGCCTCTTTATACTTTGCAACTGATACAGACGTATTGCCTTCATCCGACGCTTTTGAAGCCTCTTCTTTTACCGCTTTGTAAGCTGTGTAGTCTTCATATACAGTCCACGAAGCTGCCTGAAGCATTGATACCGCAAAAACAAAAGCCATAACCGCCATAACCGTTCTTTTCATACTTTCCTCCCCTTCTTAAACTTTTTTATTTTTCTTCCTGAATAGGCATATAATCATTATATACCATTTTTTTGCAATTTCAAGATTATATTACAAAGCCTTAAAACTATTACAGTTAAGACGTAACCGCTCTGATTTTAGTTTACATTCCCGTAATATTTTTTAACGGCAATAATTACCTCTTCCGCCGTTACAGACATGCACATGCCGTCATCTTTTTGAAAACAATAATTATTAAAAGGGCCTATCGGCTTCCATCTTGACAGCACGCTTGGCCCAAATACCGCAAGAACGGGAGAAACAAGCGACAAAGCGTGCATAATACCGCTGTCATTGCAGACCACGCACGCGGCTTTCTCGGCCAGCGCCATCAGGTGATGTATTTTCCGGTAAGGAAAATAATGAATTCCCTTTAAATCCCCTGACATCATTTTAAATTCTTCCATCTGAGTGTCTTCACCCATGCCGGACACTGCTATCACCGGCAACCCCGCTTCAGCCGCCATCTTAGCAAACTGAATATACCTTTCTTTTTCCCAGCGGTTATCTTTTTTCATAAGCGTCGGATGAATAATAACCGGTTTTTTTGTAAGCCCCAAAGATGTATAGTATTCATTCACGGCAGTTTTTACATTCCCGTCAATCGCCGGTTTCGTTAAAAGCGTTTCTTTCTCCGCCGTTATGCCAAACACCGAAAGCAGCATATAATTTTTCTTTGTTTCGTGCATTGCATCGTCATTTAACACAATGCCTTTATTGTAAATTTTGCGCGCAAGCGGAACTTTTACCTTTTCAGTTTCCTTAAATCCCACCCTGCCGCCACAAAAGGTAAAAAGCGTAAGCATGGCGGATGTCATGGAAAAAGGGTAAGAATGAAAGTTTATCACCGCATCGTGCCTGAATGCGGTTTTAAGCACGCACATTTTAAAATTTAAGATGCCTTTTTTTCTTAATATTATTCTGTCTTCAGGGAAATACATTTTTGCAATATCCAGGCCGCGTTCCCCGCACAGAATTGTAAGTTTTGCCCCGGGCGGAAGGTTTTTCTTTAAAAGCTGAATCGCGGGCACCGTAAGTATAAAATCACCCAGCCGGTCAGGCCTTATTACAAGGACAGACTTTATGCGGCCTATGGGCTTTAACTTTTTTTTTGAATCTGCCGGAATGATAAAAGACAGAAAATTTATAAAAAAAATCTTTACGCCTTTCTCTATACGCCTTCCAATTTTATCCGCCATTTTATCCTTTTTCATAAAACTGTTATCCCGCAGTCATAGCCGGGGTTTAAAAGTACACCGACAGGGAAAACCTGTGCTGCGCCTGAAACGACGTAAAATACTCCTCTTTCTGAAAAGCGTAATCCGCCTGTATTAAAAAGGCGGAAACAGGCACTCTTGCGCCCAGGCCCGCGGTATAATCAAATTCATAACTGTCCATGCCGTATGACACGCCTGCCCGCAGAAAAAACATTTTAAACAATGACACTTCCGCCCCTGACATAACCGCCAGGCCTTCAAATTCGTTTTTTTCCGCGTCTAAAGACAGATTTAAAACGCCGTCAAACAGTTTCACGTGCGTACCAATCCGCATTAATAGCGGAATGTCTTCTTTGTATCCGGTATTCCATTTTAAAAAACCGGCCGCATCCCTCAGCGAAACGCCTACAGAGATAACTTCACTTGCTTTTAATATGACACCCGCGTCTAAACTTATTCCTCCGGCGCTGTATTCACCAAGGGTTATCTGTAAAACTTTAAAATTTACCCCGGCGCTGAACCAGCGGGTTATAGGATACGCATAAGTGATGAAATACGCGTTTTCTGTATCTTTAATTTCCGTATAACTTTCCGTATCAGATGTCCTGCCTTCTATCCCGCCGATTGAGAAATTCAAAAAATTTAATCCGAAAACCCCGCCCGGCGAAGGATAAATCACCGCAATATAATTGTATGCCCTTTGATCTGACAACAGCGAATACATGGTTGAAATACCGGACCTTCCTGTAAACGCCGCAGATGCCGGATTCCAATAGGCGCACGAAGCATCATCATACGAAGCAGAAAACGCTCCGGAAAGCGAAAGAGCCCTTGCTCCGGCTCCCGCGCGCAGAAAAGCCGCCGCTCCGCCGCCTGTACCCGCCGCCTGTAAACTGCAGGCAATCACAAGCAGCGCCATAATAAATACAATTTTTTTCAATTATGTCTCCGTTAAATTTAAAAAGCAGACAGGGGGATAAACACAGCCCTGTCTGCTTTTATATTAATAGAAATTTATTTTACTATTGCAATATTTTTGCTTATGACTTTTTCTTTTGTGATTACCTTTAGAATATATACGCCGTTGGAAACACCCTGGCCGATATCATTAACAAGGTTCCATGTTATATAATTAATTCCTTTTACCGCTTCCGCTTCTGATATTATTCTGCTCCATACAAGGTTTCCTTTTATGTCTATAACCGCGATTTTCACTTCCTGTTTTTCCTGAAGAGGAAACCTGAAAGTGGTCTCTGTCTTCGCCGGGTTTGGATAATTAAAAACAGTTGTTTTGTTCATTTCCGGAATCAAGGCCGGCTGTTCCTGTATCTCTTTTTCCTGATATATAACCTTTAAAGTACCCGTCCTCATGTGCGTAAAAGCAATGTCCGGCAAGCCGTCAGCATTAACATCGCCTATTGCCACTTCAACCGGCCCGTATGTTTTATTTTCATCATTTGTTACCTCTATGCTCTGCGAGAGTTCAAGCCTGCCTTCTTTCTGAATAAGGATGTCAATGGTATCGCTGTCACGGTTTGCGGTTACCACGTCAAGCAGCCCGTCGCCGTTAATATCGCCCACCGCAATTCCGTTTGGCCTTAATCCGTTAAGTTTATAGACTGTCTGTTCCTGAGCAACGCCGTTTTTGAATTCAATTACAGAAACAGTATTGTCATGAAAATTCGCAGCCACAATATCTTCGCTGCCGTCGCCCGTGACATCCGCGATTGTTACCTTGCAGACCCCTGAACCCGCCGGTATATCCGCGGCTTTGCTTATAACGCCGTCCTGCTTTTTTATCACGCTTATGGTTGCCGCATTATAATTAGCGGATAAAATGACCCTTTCGTTGTTAATCCTGCCTATTGCCACGTCCGTGGGGTTTCCCGGAACCGCAATATCAATTTTTTCTATTGCGCCTTTGCTGTCCCTTACCAGCACGGATACTTTACTGTCCGCGTAAACCGCCACCGCAATATCATCTTTTTTAATCCCTTCATTATCTATTGAGCCTATGGCTATACCCACCGGGTATTTTCCGACTTCAACAGTTTCGGAATTATTTCCCTGAAACAGCATCACAGTGCCGTCTTCATAATTGGACACCGCAAAATCTGCTATTTTATCATTATTAAAATCCCCTGACGCCAGCCCCCTGGGTGTATTTCCCGCGGCAATCACGTCTTTCATGCCGTTTCTAAAAATTGATATTGACGAAGTGGGGGTGACATCGCTGCCCTGCCCGATAAGCGTATCTTCCCCGAAATTGGCAACCAGTACTTCATTTTTACCGGCGCCATTTATATCAGCTATTACAATCCCCCTTGGATAAAGGCCGGATTCAAAAGTATTGATGGCCGAAAGAGTGTTAGCCGAAACCGCTGATGAAATCACAAAAGAAACCAGCATTAAGAAAAGTGTTTTTTTCATACTACCTCCATTTTTATACCGCGTTTCGCGGTAATTGATTCCCATAAAATTATATATTTGCCGCCCTGTATTGTCAAGACACTGATACAGCCACTATTAGATAAAAATATTTTAAGGCAGTTCCACCGTCATTCCGGCGGAGTGCGTTGATTCAATCATATTAAAGCCGTTCATAAAAACAGGTTTATATGTGTAATTAAGCGTTACATCCACGTCAAACTGGGTGATCTTAATCCCAAAGCCCGCGGACGCAAAGGATAACGTCCTTGAATCAAACGGGGTGTTAAAACCCAGCCTTAAATAAATCATATCCAGCAGGCGGTCTTCCATACCAAAGGCCACCCTGGGATAATCATAAAAATCGTGTATGTAATCCAACGCAATATCAATTTTGTTATCCGCGTCAAAATCAAACTGATACCGGGCGCCTATCCTTGCGGTTAAAGGAAGCGGCGCGGATTCGGAAATTATTTTTATGGGAGCGCCAATATTCTGTACCGCAGCCCCAACAGCGAAACCCGACTGCTGAAAGATATATTTAATCCCTATATCGCCAGCGTAAGTGGTGGCTTTATATATACCTATATTTTCAAAAATAAGTTTGGCGGCAATTCCAAACCTTAAATCTTTATAAAATTCTTCCCTGATTATACTGTAAAAGTCATTGGCAAAAACGCCTGCCAGCACAAAATCATAAAATTCCACCGGGGCGTCCTGCGCGTCCGCGTTGGATATTGCAGGCATGTGCCTGTAAAGGACAGATATACCCGCGCTTCCTTCTATCAGAGGCGTGTCCACATACCTGCCGAATGCAATATGCTCAACTGACATCGAAGAGTATAAAAACATATGGCTGTAAACAAACTGTGTTTTAGTAAGGGATGATATACCCGCAGGATTATAGAAAATAGCTTCAGCCCCGCTGCCTGCTGCCGTATACGCGCCTGCCATTCCGGACGCCCTGTTTCCGGCTTCAACTTTAAGCACATCGCCGCCTGTTTCGCCGCCGCCAAAAATAAAAACAGGCAGTATCAGCGTGAACAGGGATAAAATTAATAATTTTTTGTTCATCGTTCTCCGTAAATCAGTTTTTAATTTTTTTTACTTTCTGAATTTTTCCGTAAAGCCTGATAAGTTCCTTAAACGCCTTTAAAATTACACCGGGCTTGGCGCCGGTCTGCGTTCCCGCTACCCTTGGATAGTGGTGCACGCCTATCTGCCCTATTTTATACCCAAGTTTTTTTGTCTTTGCAAGAAGTTCCGTGGATATCATGGCGCCTTCAGCTTCCGGCTGCGCGTTGTCTATAATCTCTTTTTTGAAAAGCTTGAAAGCGCAGTCAACATCCTTAACCCAAAACCCCAGAAGAGTCTTTACCAGAAGACCCCACATGAACGCGTTAAGTTTTCTGTTGAACGGATCCTGCCTTTTTATCCTGTACCCGTTTATAAAATCGTATTTATCCGTCATATTTACCAGAAGCGGTATTTCCGCCACGTCAAACTGCGCGTCGCCGTCCGTAAAAAACACCCATTCAAATTTAGATGCATACAACCCGGACTTTACCGCGCCGCCATAACCTTTGTTTTTTTCATGGTTAATCAGCTTTATATGGCTGTCCTGTTTCATTACTTCTTCGGCAGCTTCCTTAGTTTTATCTTTGGAACAGTCATTTACTATTATTACTTCATAGTCATCGCAGATACCTGCAAGCACCTTTGAAGTTTTCAGCGCAAGAGCGCCTACGTTTGCTTCTTCGTTATACGCGGGAAAGAAAGCCGATATTTTCAAAATTATTACCTCCGTTATTGTTTAAAATCTTCCGCTATTATAGCGCTTACTTCATTGCCAAGTTTTACGCTGTAGCTCATTCCCCTGTCTTCGGGATATACCTGCGTCATATTGGCGGAATAAAGCCCTTTTATAGGAGTCCTGTAATCAAGCTTGATTTTTGAAAATTCAAGCCCGACTATTGGCTGGGAATAAGGCGCCCTTTTTACCCTGTATTCAAGCACGTCATCCGCGCTGAATTCCGGAAATATTTTCTTAAGATAATCAAAGAACGTGTCTTTAACCTTTTCATCTGAAGCTTTATAAAGTTCATCTTCGGTATTAAGATACTTGCTTAAATATACAACTGTATCGCCGCCGTAAAATTCTTTGGGCACAAGGTTAGTGTGTTCAATGACCGCCACAAACGGGCTGTCTTTTTCCGCCACATTAAGCCAGTAGGTTTTGCTAAGTGACTTTTTCGTCCTCATTATAAGATTCATCGCTCCGTGATATTTCATCTTTGATAGCCTTTCGTCATACTCCCTGTCAAACGATACAAGTTTGCGCGAAATAGCCGGAGCGCAGGTTAAGACAACAGAATCCATTATATGTTCCTGCCCGTTTATCACCACTCCCTTTACCTTTCCGTTTTCCAGAACAACTTTACTTATAGGGGTGTTTTTCATTATTCTGGCGCCCTCTTTTAAAGCCGCGTTTTCAAGAGTGTCAACAAGCACCTGATAACTGCCTTTCATGTAACCCAGAACTTCCTTTGCCCCGCCGCCTTCGCGCGACGCTACCCTTGAATGAATTCTGCCGTACAGCCACGTCATTGCCACTGTATCCGCAAGCGGCCCAAATTTCTGGTTCATCAAAGGCCCCCAGACTTTATCATAAACATTTTTTGAAACGTATTTTGTAACCCAGTCCTTGGCTGTTATTTTTTCATACTTCTGCCAGTCATTTACGCGCTGAAGGTAAAGCGCCATAAACCCAAGTTTTATCCTGTCAATAAACGGAAGGACGGGAAAAGATAATAAATCCATAGGGGTTGTAAAAGGATATGTTTTTCCGCCGGTATAAAAACCCACTTTTGATTCTATCCACATCATCTGCGATTCAAGCTGAAGTTCATCAATTAAATCCACTATATCAAGGTCGCTTTTGAAAATGTGCCTGTAAAACATGTCAAGTTTCGTGCCGGCAAAATCCATACTTTGAGCAAGCCCGCCAAGTTTTTCGTCAGCTTCAAAAACAAAAACCTGGTGCCCTGCCTTTGATAATCTGTATGCGGCGACCAACCCTGCTATGCCACCGCCAACCACGCCTGTCAACATAATTCCTCCTTTAAACACATATAATAAGAGAGTATATCATATATGACAGCTTTCTTGATATACGAAATTTAGGCAATAAGAAGCTCCTGAATATCTTTTAAAATCAGGGTATTTCCCCGTTTGACAAATCCCGCACTTTAACCTAAAATCATAACAACAGGAGGTACTTATGGTAAAAATCAGCGATGTTATGATGACAGACGTGCTGACCGCGTCTAAAAGCGACACAATACTTGAAATGTCACAGCGGCTTCAGGCGCACAGGATAGGCGCCATAGTGATTGTGGACAATAACAGATACCCTGTCGGAATAGTATCCGAAAGAGACATAATACGGTCTTTGGGAGTTTACAAAGAACAGGCCCTGAACAAACAGGCGCAGGATATTATGAGCTCCCCCGTGCTTACATTGGAACCTGACCAGGATATCGAAACCGCGGCAACGCTTATGTCTTTAAACATGATAAGAAGGATACCAATAACGCAAAATGACAAACTTGCGGGTATAATTTCTTACAGGGATATAACTAACGCGCTTCGAAAGAACTATTTTATGCTTGAACAGAAAACAGAAAAACTTGAAGACAAAGCCAACCACGACCCTTTAACAGGGTTATTTAACAAAGGGTACCTTGAAGAACAGCTTACCTACCATTTTGAACTTGCCAAACGCTCCGGAAACCCCATGGCTGTCATGTTTCTTGACATTGACCATTTTAAAAAGGTCAATGATACTTACGGCCACCAGCGCGGCGATGAAGTATTAAAGAAAATCGCGCATATTCTTAAGGATAAATCCCGCGCCATTAACGTTGTGGGAAGGTTCGGCGGCGAGGAATTTATGATAATAGGCCCCATCTCAGATTATAAATCAGCCCTTTACCTTGGCGAAAGAATAAGGACAGCCGTGGAAAAAGAGATTTTCTCGCACGAGAATACGGATTTTAATATTACGATAAGCATAGGTATTTCAGTGTGGAACTCTTCAATTACATCGGAAAAAGACCTTGTAAAATTCGCGGATGAAGCATTGTATACGGCAAAACGCAACGGCAGGAATCAGGTAAGGATGTACGAAGGAGTTTAGACGCTTGGAGGGTTGGACGCATAGACGCTTAAATGCTTGGAGGGTTGGGAATTCTGCGGGACGGGCAGTAGCACGTACCCTACGAAAACAAAAACCATATTATTAATACAACTTCTGCTTTTATTTAACCAATTTTTCCATCAGCAGGTTCTTCTGAGCTGCCGGGCTGCTGAGCCGCTGAGCTGCCTGCTTTCTTCGTCTGTTCAAATAAATAATACAAAAATCCCACAGTAAGCGGGAAAGTCAGTACCCAGCCTACAAGTATCTGAATTCCAATCAGGTTAACCAGCCAGAGGACAAGCGCAATTACCACATGCCCCATAAGGCTGTTTGCAATCACCGCTTTCGCGCTTAATTTCAACGAATCCATTATCCCCTTATTTTCAAAAGCCATGTAGTAAGGGGCATAAACAAACAGAGCCATAATAACAAGTCCGGGAAATAAAATAAACATAAGTCCCGCAATTGACATTAAAAATATCAGCAGCCCCAAACCAAACATAGGCGCAAGAAGGTTCATGAATCTGAACAGATCCTGAAAATCCGTTTTTTCCCCTGCAGATGTTTTTATTATTACATTAGACAGCCCCGCCGCCATAACAGGATACAGAATGCCCAGCGTTACCGAAGACAGCATTCCCGCCGTTAAACCCGCCAGTAATATAAAAACCGGCTCTTTCTTTAATGCCTGTATTGGCTTTTCAACAGCCATTTTTATTTTCATATTATTTTCTTCCTTTTGGCGTTTTTTTGTATTTGCGCCTTATATAATTAATATCCTGATTTATCTTTGCTATAAGGGCGTCTTTATTCTTAAACTTCTTTTCATCCCTTACGCGCTCCAAAAATTCCACCTTCAGTTTTTTACCATAAATAACGGAATCAAAATCAAATATAAAAATTTCTATAAGCGCGGCTTTTTCCTGTTTAAGAGTCGGCGCAAAACCGATATTCGCGGCTCCTATATATCTGTTTTTGTTATAATCCACAGCCACCGCCCACACGCCCCTTGCCGGTATTTCTTCATATTTAATCTTAATATTGGCTGTGGGGAATCCAATGTCCCTGCCTATGTGCCGCCCTTCAATTACTTCCCCGTCAATTGTATAAGGCCTGCCAAGCATTTTATTTACAAGTTTTATGTCTCCCTGCGCAAGTTTTTTTCTTATGATTGTGGAGCTTACTTTGTAACCATCCACCATTTTATCCGGAACTATTTTTACAGAAAAGCCCAGTTCCTTTGACATTTTTTTTAACAGCGCCACATTTCCACGGCCGCCGCGGCCAAATACAAAATCCGAACCCGCCACTATAGATTTCATATTAAGCTTCCCGCACAGGATATCTTTTACAAAATTTTCCGGTTCTACGCGCGATACTTTTGAAATATCAAGCAGAACGCAGATATCAATACCGTGTTTCTCTATAATTTCAATGTTATGTGAGTGTTTTTTTATGAGTTTAAGTTCAGTGTTTTTTGAAAAATACCTGTCAGGGTGTCCTGAAAATGTAACAAGTATGCTTTTCCCGCGAATAGCGGCCGCTTCTTTTTTCACGACATTTATCAGGGATAAATGCCCGGTATGAACGCCGTCAAAGACTCCGACTGTTACGGCGCTTTTGGTTTTTAATTTGAAGTTTTTAACAGCTTTTATAATCTTCATTTTTACTTCTTTCTTGTCTTAAAATATTTCCTTATCTCTGAAACGACAAGTTTTTCCGCTTCTTTTACCGGTTTTTTTATAAAGCATCCTGACGCGTACTTATGCCCGCCGCCGTTTAATTCCGTGGCTATCATATTGACATCAACGCCGTGTTTTGACCTGAAAGAGACCTTTACGGAATCAGCGGTGACTTCCTTAAAAAGCACGGCGATATCAACGCCCCTTATTGACCTGATTGAATTTATGAAATTATCCGTATCGCTTTCTTTGGCACCGGTTTCCTTAAACATCTTTTTTGTCACCACGCTCCACGCCGCTTTGCCTTCAAACTTTAAAGCGGTAAGCATTTTTGCCATAAGCCTGGTGCTGGAAAGCGTTGTGGCATAAACTTCGCCTGATATCTGATTCGGGTTTGCCCCGGCCTTTATAAGTTCCGCCGCCACCTGATGAACTTCGGGCGAGGTATTAGAATAAGCAAAAGACCCTGTGTCTGTAACTATCGCGGTATATAAACCGCAGGCAACATCTTTGCTTATTTTCCACCCGTTGAATTTCATAAACTGATACAGCTGCATGCCCACGGCCGCGGCTTTTGGTTCCACCACATTTAAGTCGCCGTACATAACATTCCCCAGATGGTGATCAATATTAATGGTACGCTTTGCCTGTTTTATATGGTCAATGATATGTCCGTTTCTTGCCAGATCAGGGCATTCAAGAAAAATAGCAAGGTCATAACAGCCCTTAACTTTATTTATATTTCTGATTTTTCCGCTTGATGGAAGAAACCTGTATATATCCGGAAGCGGGTCCCTGTTGATAAAATCCACTTTTTTTCCCATCTTTGAAAGCACGCTTACAAGGGCGGACCCGGAACCAAGCCCGTCGCCGTCAGGGTTAATATGGGTGGTAAGCAGTATCTTATGGGATTTTTTTATTAATGCGGCAATATCACTCGCCTGTTTTTTTGTCATTCTTTTTTTCCTCTTCTATCTGCCTGAAAAGGCCTTCAACCCTAAGACGCTCTTCATAGGAGTTATCCAGTTTAAAAATAATTTCCGGGGTGTAGCGTATCTTAATGGCATCGCCCACCTGCCCCCTTATAAAACCGGACGCTTTCTGAAGCCCTTCCAGTGACTTTTTTTTCTGTTCTTCATCGCCCATAACGCTGATATAAACATGCGCGGATTTAAGGTCATTTGTAAGGCTGACCGAATGAACGCTTACAAAACCCACTCTTGGGTCTTTTACTTCCCTCATGATGATAGTGCTTATTTCCCTTTTCATAAGGCTTTCAACTTTTTGTTTTCTTATTCCCTGCATATATCCGCCTTAAACAAAATCCGGCCTTCTGCCGTTTTTTTTCTATAGTTTCTTTAGTTTCTGTCTTTCTTCATAAAAAATTACCGTATCGCCCACAGCAGGTTCTTTATACCCTTCTACTACCACCCCAAATTCATATCCTTCCTTAACTTCCTTTACAGTATCTTTAAATCTTTTAAGTGTCTTAACTTCCGCCCTCAACAATTCATAACCGTTTCTTTTTACCACAGCTGTGGAATCCTGATATGCCTTGCCTTTTCTCATATAACTTCCGGCTATATTTACGCCTTCACTCTCAACTTTGAATACCTGCCTTACTTCGGCCTCGCCGATTTCAACAAATTCATATTCCGGCTCCAGCAGCCCTTCCATAGCGGCTTTTATTGAATCCACAACTTCGTATATTATATGGTATATTTTAATTTCAACGCCTTCCTGCTTTGCCAGGTCCTTGGCCGCGGGAAGCACGGATACAAAGAACCCGATTACCACCGCGTCTGACGCGTCCGCAAGAAGAACATCGCTTTCGGTAATGTCGCCCACGTCTTTATGTATAACCTGCACCTGTATTCCGCTGTCAGTTGAAATCTTTTCAATGGCTTCAGACAACGCTTCCACAGAGCCTATACCATCGCCTTTAATAATTACCTGAAGCTTCTTTTCCGCGCCGGACTCTATCTTCTTATGCAGGTCTTCAAGGGTCATCTTTTTCTTTTTCTTGTCAACCTGGAAGCGCCTGATGTCTGTTGAACGCTTCGCCGCAATCTGTTTTACCTCTTTTTCATTCGGGAAAACTTTAATCTTGTCGCCTGCGTTTGGCACTTCTTCAAACCCAAGCACTTCAACAGGCATTACAGCCTTTGCGTCTTTAAGCCTTTTGCCCTGGTCATTAAAAATAGCCCTTACTTTTCCATAAGTGTAGTTTGTGATAAAAGCATCCCCAACGTTAAGGGTGCCTTTCTGAAGAAGCACGGTGCCTACAGCGCCGCGGCCTTTGTCCAGCCTTCCTTCTATTACAACTCCCTGCGCGTAGGTATCAGGGTTGGTTTTCAGTTCAAGCATTTCAGACTCAAGCAGAATTCGTTCCAGAAGGTCATTAATACCTGTTTTTTTCTTGGCTGAAATCGCCACAACCTGAGTCTTACCGCCCCATTCTTCAGGCACAAGCCCGTATTTTGTAAGTTCCTGTTTAATTTTATCCGGGTTTGCCCCTTCCTTATCAATCTTATTTATCGCGACAATAATAGGCGCTCCGGCGGCTTTCGCGTGGTCAATGGCTTCTTTGGTCTGCGGCATTATGCCGTCATCAGCCGCCACGATAAGAATTACAATGTCAGTGGCTTTTGCTCCGCGGGCTCTCATTGCCGTAAACGCGGCATGGCCGGGCGTGTCAAGAAATACAACATCGCCGTGACCCGTGGAAACTTTATACGCGCCTATCTTCTGAGTGATACCGCCGTGTTCGCCGCTTACAACGTTTGATTCCCGTATAGCATCCAGAAGGGATGTCTTTCCGTGATCCACATGCCCCATAATAGTTACAATAGGGCAGCGCGTTTTTAAATCTTCCGGTCTATCCGGAGTTTCTGCAAATATATCATCGCCAAATATGTCTTTAAATTTTAATATCTTATTATACTCATCAGCAATTATCTGAACTTCTTCCTCATTTAATACCTGATTCATTGTAGCCATTACGCCCATGCTCATAAGTTTTTTAATAAGCTCCACAGGCCTTATTTCAAGCGCTGCCGCAAATTCAGTTACAGTCATATTTTTATTAATTTCAATTGTTTCTTTGACAACTTCAACAGGCGCGGCCGGCGTTTGTGTTTCTAAAGGCACAGGAGCTGCCGCGGGTTCCGCAGAAACAACAGGAGCAGGCGCCGGAGCCACAGGCGAAGGCGCGGCTTTTGATTCAGGCGCTTTTTTAACTTCAACATTTTGCTCTTTTTTCTCCGTAACTTTAGGAGCCGCCGGAGCCGAAGGCGAAGATGCAGGCACAGGCGCAGACGCAGGAACCGCCGCAGGCGCAGGAGCAAGCATACCTTCAACTTTCTGTATAAGCTCTTCCGGCATACTGCTCATATGGCTTTTTACTTCCACACCCATATCAGTCAGTATTTTTATTATATCCTTGTTTTCTTTTCCGTGATTTTTCGCGAATTCGTATATTCTCATTTATTCACCCTGCTCTTCTTTTTCTATTAATGCCCTGGCTTTTTCTTTCAGCTTTTCAGCCGCTTTTTCATCACAGCCAAGCACATTTATAATATCCGGTATCCCGACAGTTTCAAAATCCAGCAGGTTCTTTATCCCGGCTTTTTTAAGTTCTTTTAACTGCTTGACAGGAATATCATCGCCAAGCTTAAACAGGTCATAGGCCACCTGATGTTCAAAACTGCCTTTCATCTCGTCAATTTTTTCTTTGTTAAACTCGCTTATCCTTAGCACTGACACTTTCCACTTGGTAATTTTTGCCACAAGCCTCATATTAATGCCGTTTTTTCCTATTACCTGTGAAAACTGTTCATCGGACACGGCAATAATTGTATAATGATTTTCAGCGTCAATATAAATATCTTTTATATCTATGGGCGCAATGGCGCTCTGAAGGTATTTTTTTATGTCTTCATCATAAAGCACCACATCCACCTTTTCTCCGTGAAGTTCCCTTATAATTGTCTGTATCCTGCTTCCTTTTACGCCGATACACGCACCCACGGGGTCAATGTGCGAATCATTGGATGTGACAACCACTTTCGTTTTAACGCCGGGTTCCCTGGCCACATATTTTATTTCCACAGTCCCCTGGTCAACTTCGGTTACTTCCTGCGCGAAAATGCGTTTTATAAAATTAGGGTGTGTCCTTGAAAGTTCCAGAATCGCGCCTTCCTTGCCGCGCACCGTCTTAAGCGCAAGCGCCCTTATTCTTTCGCCTATTCTGTACTTTTCATGCGCCACCTGTTCCCTTACCTTCAGCACGCCTTCCACGGCTCCCAAGTCCACAACCACATCGCCGTGTTCAATTGTGTGAACGGTACCTGTCACTATTTCCCCTTCTTTTTTCTTTGTATCCTGATAAATCTGTTCTTTTTCCACTTCGCGTATTTTCTGCGTAATAACCTGTTTGGTTGTCTGCGCCGCTATCCTGCCAAATTCCTTTGGATAAAAAAGCACTTCTATAATATCGCCAAGCACGGCGTCATCTTTTATTTCTTTGGCCGCATCAAGGCTTATCTCTGTAAAATCATTGGAAGCCTTTTCCACAACAGTTTTCTTCCAAAAGAATTTCAGCTCTTCCCCGAATTCCACCCTTATTTCAGGCTTTATACCGTAAACTTTCTTGGCGGCAGATGTAATGCCGCGTTCAAAAGCATCTATCAGTTCCTTTTCATCTATATTCTTTAATTTTTCCACCTGCTGAAGCATCTGTAAAATTTCGTTTGCCATTTTTTTTACCTCGCTCTCTCTTTGTACCGGCCCTGCCGGCTTCTGTCTCTGTAACGAACCTTTTTAAAAATCTATCTCCAGATTCGCTTTTTTTATGTTTGAAAAAGGTATATTTCTTTCACCTTTTTTTGTTGCCAGCGTAACGCTTTCTTCCGTGCTTTCCTTAATATGCCCTATCTGGCAGTTTTCATTCTCTATCGGTTCATATAACGCAAGTTTTGCCAGTTTGCCTTCAAACCTTTTATAATCTGCCGGGCTTTTAAGCGGCCTGTCCATCCCCGGAGAACTTATCTCCAGATTGTAATCAGAATGCACTGTATTTTTTTCAAATAATAAATCATCTATCAGGCGGCTCATCATCGCGCATTCGTCAAGGTTTATTCCGCCTGTTATCTTATCCAGTTTAATGCGGATATACAGCTTTCTCTGGCCGGTGGACACATCAATATCCACAAGTTCCATAAAGTTGTCCTTTATAAGCGGCTCTATCTCTTTTTCTATCAGTTCCCTTAATGATACCTTTTCTTCCATTTAATTACCTCTATAAAAATATAAAAGTGGGGAAAAAAACTTCCCCACTTATGTTTAAGCACATGTGCAGGCTTTAACTTTTTTAAGTATAGCACAAACAACTTACTTAATCAAGGCAGTATTTACCCTGTCTTTGTTAAAAGCCGTTTTGTTTTACAATACGAAACAAAAACTAAAATTCTCTTAAAACTGAATCTTTGCCTTGTATTCGCCTGCTTCGTTGCGGCAGGATATAAGTTTTTTCCCTGTGTGGCCGCACCATTCCTTTAAATCCTTATCAAAATCATCGCAATCCGCGTTTACTTCCATTATATCCCCCGGTTTCATGTCCGGAACATAAATGGCAATCCTTAAAACAGGCAGCGGATACTTTAACCCGCTGCAATCCACGTGAACAGTTCCCATAACACTTACCTCCCCGCTGACACATCCCCTTATTGCCGGAAGAAATCACGCCTGAATTAAGTATAGCGGAGGATTTTTATAAATCAAGCGGCGCGCTCTGAAAAAAATATACGCAGTACCTTTGAAATTATAACAAAAACAACAGGTTCTTAATTATAGCCTGCGGTACTGCTCTTCAAATATTTCAAAAGCCCTTTTGGAAAAAAGGGCGAAGATAACTTTTTTCAAATGCTTTGGCTGCGCGTGGTCAAAAGCCTTTACTTCATTTATCATGCCTGACGCGCATTTTTCAATTGAAAAACCGCCCACCCCTGTCCCTAATGCCGGAAATACGACAGAGGCGCACTTTAGTTTTTCCGCAAGCTTAAGCGAATTTGACACCGCTTCTTCAATTACCGCGCTGCTTGTCTTTAAATCCTGCCCCATTACCACGGCATGAATCACGTGCCTGTATGGAAGTTTTCCCGCTTTGGTTTCCACCGCTTCACCCAATTCTACCGGCCCTTTTGCCATGGCCTGCTGTTCTATTTCACGCCCCCCTTTTAATTTAATCGCTCCTGCCACGCCTGACCCCATCCACAATTCATTATTAGCAGCGTTTACAATTATATCCGCGGGAACAGCGGTTATATCCCCATGCACAAGTTCTATCACGATATGCTGAAGTTTTTTTGCCTGCATTATATCCTCCCCTGAACTTTTCTTTAACAGCCTTAAAAATTACCTTGCCCTTGCCCTAAGAAGGCTTAACACCCGTTTCATGTCATCCGGCATTTCCGCGTTAAAGGACATTTTTTTTCCGTTAAACGGATTTTCAAATTCAAGTTCGCTTGCGTGCAGCATCTGACGCGGCAGAAGGTCTTCCCTGCTTTTAATATCGTATCCTAGACATCCCGCAAGTTCATTATCCTTTGATTTATTTCCGTATACAGGGTCGCCTACAACCTCATTTTTTATGTAATTCATGTGCACGCGTATCTGGTGCGTCCTGCCGGTAAGAATTCTCACTTTAAGCAGTGTGGTATTTGAGAATATTTCTTCAGGCTCAAAAATCGTATATGCTTCCTTGCCGCCGGAATATTTGGCTGTATATTTAAGCCTGTTGTTTACATCACGCAAAATGTGGGTATTTATATGACCCACCTGTTCCACCCTGCCGTGCACAATGCACCTGTATATCTTATTTATTTTTTTTTCCTTAAAAAGCGCCGCAAGCCTGTGGTGCGCGTCCCCGTTTCTTGCTATTATCATAAGCCCGGAAGTATCCCTGTCCAGCCGGTGTACTATTCCTATCCTGCTGCTTGACCCTTCGTAATCTTCTTCGTTGATGTGCTTCCCCACAAGCGCGTTAACCAAAGTTCCGTCGCTGTGCCCCGGCGCGGGATGTACCACAAGGCCGGCCTGTTTATTGATTATCATCATATTATCATCTTCGTATATTATGTTTAAAGGGATATCCTGCTTTATCAGTTCAAATTTTTTAGGAAGTTCTTCCAGATATTCAATCATATCTCCCCGCCTTAATTTATGTCCGGGAGAGGATATTATTTTACCGTTTAGAAAAACGTTTCCGTTATCCATGATGTGCTTAATCTGCGACCTTGAAAGGCCCGAAGCTTCCCTTAAAAAAACATCTATCCTTGGTTTGTCATCCGAGGTTACTTTGACTGATTTTTTTTCCATTTATAAAACACAAACGCGGCGCCTGCCGCACCTGCCGCTATCATAAAGATACTTATGAAAGTGGAGGTTGACAGCTGCATTATCTGTCCGCGTTCCGCGTCTCCCCTGAAAAGTTCCATCACAAAACGTATTATTCCATAATTCATAAAGTACAGAAAAAATATAACACCATTAATTTTTTTCACCCTGCGGAAAAAAAGCAGCAGGAATAAAAAATTCAGAAAATTTAAAACGGATTCGTAAAGCTGCACCGGAAGATGCGGCAGGTTGTCGCCGATAGCCGGAAAAACAACGCCGCATTTTTCATCAACAGCACCGTAACAGCAGCCGTTAAAATAACACCCTATCCTGCCTATCGCGTGTCCCAGGGATACAAACGGCATGCAGATATCGCCAAGCCTCAGTATGGGAAGCTTTTTCAGCTTCAGCCATACAATGTCGCTGACAATAGCCCCTATTAAACCGCCGTAAAAAACCAGCCCGCCCTCCCAGACCTTGAAAATATCCGCAATATTTTTTGAATAAACATCATCCCACCATATACCCACATATAAAAGGCGCGCGCCTATTACAGCTCCGATTATTGACACAAGTCCTATGTCAGTTACAGGGTCGCCCTTAAACCCTTCCTTTTTTGCAAGCATACCGGCAAGCAAAATTCCCGCAAGAAAACCTATAGCGGTAGACAACCCGTAGGAACGAAGTTGAAAAAAACCAAAATCAGCTATTATGGGGTGCATTTTTTTCCTCCCCGTAAATAAGCATGAATAGTATAAAAAATACAACACCCACGCTTATAGCGCTGTCCGCGACATTAAACACCGGAAAATGCCATGATTTGTGATAAACCTCTATAAAATCCGTAATTCTGCCTATTAATAACCTGTCCACAAAATTTCCAAGCGCGCCGCCTATAATAAGGCCGCAGCTGAAATTGTAGAGAAATTTAGGGCTTCTGTATTTGTACCAGTAAGTTAAAATAGCAGCCATCGCAAGCGCCACTATTCCAAGTAAAACCCACCTTTTGGCAGGGTGATCCACATCGCCTAACATCCCATAAGAAACACCACTGTTTTCTATGTAAGTAATATTAAGAAAACCTTTTATCACGGGTATTGACTGGTAAAGTTTCATAGTGGACTTAATTAATAACTTTACCGCCTGATCCAATCCCAAAACTGCCACCGCTGTTATTATCAAAGTTCTCATCTTTTCTCCTTTAAAAAACCTGTTCAACCGAACAGATATACCCTATTATATTATTTTCCCTGTCTTTAATGTTATACGTGCTTACCAGAAGTTTTTTAAGCATTCCCGCGGCCTGTATGCTTACAGCCGCATTTTCCGCGGGCTGCCTTTTTAAGACAAGATTATTTATCAGTTCGGCGGCTTCACCTATTGCCTCCACCTGCCTAAAGTGAAGGTTCCTGGCTTTATTGCCGCGCATGGCAAATATTTCTTCCGCCTTTACGTTAAAAACCCTTATAATGCCGGAAGCATCCATGATAATAAAACCGTATTTAAGCGCGTCATAAACCCTTAAATGAAATTCCAGCATACCTTCAAGGTCTTCATGCGTGTTTTTAAGTTTCTCGGAAAGCTCGCCATAAGCTTTTTTCATTTTCTTTTTTTCCGCCGTCTCTTCATTGGCTTTTTCCGCAAGAAAACTTGCATGAAGGGATACTATAAATATAAAGGGGATATTCAGTATTTCTTTCTCCTGCATGAATCCCGCAAAGCCCGCATCATTGCCTGATGACCTTATAAAAAAATAAACAAGTGTTGTGACCGCCGCAATCGCCACGCTTAACCCCACCGACTGCCCTATCGCGGCCATAAACAGAGCAAGAAAAATAACCATAAGCATGTTAAAAGTAAGGCCTGCAAGCCAGTACGCGCCAAAAGACACCAGTATAATATCAAGCACAAATATTATGTAATGCAGTTTCATGCCTTCATACATTTTTTCCGGAAGCAGCGCGAAAAACACGTTGGATATCAGCACAACCGCTATATAAAAAAATACAAAGCCGGAAGATTCAATTAATCCGCCGAAATTATATATGCCAAGCAGTATAATTATAAGGGTAAGCAGCGCCCTTATATACGTAATACTGCGTTTTGTCTGTTGTACACTTTCCTGCATCATTTCACCTTCCGGGAGAAGCCTGCTGCGCCTGCTCCGTAACATCTTTTACGTAATATAATATATCCGCTATCTGCGTGCCAAACCACGGCATGCCGCCAAGTTTCACAAAAACGCCCTTCATAATCGCCAGGACTATCGCGCCTACAACTGTCGCGCCAAGCAGGAATCCGACTCCCCTGGACAAACCAATTATAAAATTCAGGACAATAAG
This sequence comes from Candidatus Goldiibacteriota bacterium, assembly GCA_016937715.1. Classification (NCBI taxonomy): domain Bacteria; phylum Candidatus Goldiibacteriota; species Candidatus Goldiibacteriota bacterium. The sequence goes on along the minus strand of JAFGWA010000007.1, from coordinate 3,148 downwards.
CCTTAAAGGCCTGCTTTTTATGTCAATAAACTCTTCTATGTTGCCGGCTTCCAGCATTGCGGCAACCTTCTGCATAAGTTTCATATCATAGGCAAGAACTTTTTCCACTTTAATTGCTTTTTTATCTTTTGTGTTTTTTTCTGTTTTTTTCATTTATACTCACACAGATTTAATATCATACTATCCCAGATTTTCAACACATCTGTCACAAAGCCCCGGATAATCGGAATCTTTCCCGACGGCGTCAACATATCTCCAGCAGCGTTCGCACTTAACACCTTCAGACTTTGACGCTGTTATTTCCAGTCCAAAATCCCACTCTTTCTCTTCAAGTTTTTCCGCGGGATTATATGACACGCCTGATACTATTATCATCTGTTCCGCTTCTTCTTTTGACAGCTTCTTTAAAATCCTGTCAAGTTTCACGGAAGCGTATTTAATATTTACCACAGCTTCATACGGATGGCTTATAAGTTTTTCTTTTCTTTTATCTTCTATCTTTTTCAGGGCCGCGTCCCTTAACTTATTAAAAATTTCCCACTCTTCAACTGTCTGCGCGTCTAAAAGCGGTTCTTTTTCTGCTGCCCATTTTTCAAGCTGAATATGGTTCTCTGTTTTTAGTTCCTGTGGTATAAACTGCCACACTTCGTCCGCTGTAAACGCCAGCACAGGAGCAATTGCCTTTGTAAGGTTAATAAGCATTTTATAGATAACAGTCTGCGCTCCCCTGCGCTGAGAACCATCACTTTTAAACGTATACAGCCTGTCTTTTAACACATCAAAGTAATATGACGATAAAAATAACGAACAGAAATTTGAAAATTCCCTGTACACCCTGTAAAATTCAAAATTTTCATAATACTTATCCAAAGAGTCCAATAATACCTGCATTTTATGAAGTGCGTATTTGTCAAATGATGACAGTTCTTCATACGGAACCGCGTCTTCTTTTTTGAAATCATTTACCGCGCTTAACATATAGCGGAAAGTGTTTCTTATGCGCCTGTAGGAATCCGTAACCCTTGACATGATTTCGTCCGATATGGGCTGGTCAGTTGTAAAATCTTCTGATGCCACCCAAAGCCTTAACAGGTCAGCACCGCCTTTTTTTATAAGGTTAAGCGGGTCTATTACATTACCAAGCGATTTGTGCATGGCGCGCCCCTGCCCGTCAACCACCCATCCCGTACTAATAACTGATTTATATGGGGCTTTGCCCTTAAAACCGACAGCCGCCAGAAGCGATGACTGAAACCAGCCTCTGTACTGGTCAGAACCTTCAAGATATAAATCAGCCGGCCACGATAAATCTTCCCTGGTTTCAAGCACGGAAAAACTTGAAGCGCCGGAATCAAACCACACGTCAAAAATATCGCTTCCCCTATCCACATTATCAGAGCCGCACTTGGGACATTTGCAGTCATCGCCCAAAATTTCTTTTGCCGTATGTTTAAACCAGCCGTCGCTGCCTTCTTCTTTTATAAGCGATCTTACTTTTGCAATGGTCTTTTCTGTGACTATAGATTCGCCGCAGTCTTTACATGTAAAAACAAAAATAGGCACACCCCATGAACGCTGGCGCGATATGCACCAGTCCGGCCTGCCGGAAATCATCTTTGTTATCCTGTCTTCTCCCCATTCATTGAACCACTTTACGTTTTTAACCTGTTCAAGCGCCTGTCCGCGGAAATTGTCTTTTTCCATGGAGATAAACCACTGGTTGGTGGCCCTGTAAATTATAGGGCTTTTGCAGCGCCAGCAATGCGCGTAAGAATGGGTTATCTCTTCCTGCGCAAGCAGGGCTTTTTTCTCTTTCAACAGCTCCACTATTTTCAGGTTGGCGGCAAACACATGTTCGCCTTTCATCATCTCAAATTCATTTGTATACCGGCCGCACGCGTCCACGGGATTTAATATCTGAAGGTTGTATTTTAACCCCGCTACATAATCTTCGTGGCCGTGCCCGGGCGCAATATGAACGCATCCTGTACCTGTTTCAAGCGTTACATAATCCGCGTTTATTACAAGCGAATCCCTGTCTACAAAAGGATGCTCACAGACGGCATGTTCTAAATCCCTACCCTTAAATACGGATATTTCCTTAAGCCCTGTTATGCCGGTTTTTTCTTCAAACTGTGTTTTTAAACCTTTTGCTAAAATATATTTTACACCGTTAGATTCATATACCGCGTAATCAAAATCCGGATGCAATGCTATCGCCACATTTGCCGGAAGCGTCCACGGAGTAGTGGTCCATATGACAACATAAGCGTCTTTGCCCGGTTTGGCTTTTGACTTTGAATCATCTTTGATTTTAAACTTTACAAATACAGATGTGGATTTATGGTCGGCATATTCAACTTCGGCTTCTGCCAACGCGGTTTCGCACCTGCAGCACCAGTACACAGGTTTTAAGCCTCTGTAGACAAGTCCCTTTTTATACATTTCCCAGAAAATATCCACCATCTTGGTTTCGTATTCTTTGTTAAGAGTAAGGTAAGGGTTTTCCCAATCTCCCATTATTCCAAGCCTTTTAAACTGGTCTCCCTGTAATTTCACGTATTTCATAGCGTATTCGTGGCACAGCCTGCGTATTTCCGGCTTTGTCATTGTCTTTGCCCTGCTGCCAAGATTTTCGGCTACCTTGTGTTCAATAGGCATCCCGTGGCAGTCCCATCCCGGAACGTATGGCGAATAGTAACCCTTAAACGAACGGTAACGTACAACAATATCTTTTAAAACCTTGTTTAAAGTATGCCCCATATGTATGTTGCCGTTGGCATAAGGCGGCCCGTCGTGAAGAATGTATGAAGGCGCGTTTTCTTTTTTACGTTTTTCAAGGAGTTTTTCATAAACCTTATCATCTTCCCACTTCTTATAAAATTCCGGCTCCCTTTGGTTAAGGTTTCCCTTCATAGGGAAATCGGTTTTTGGCATGTGTATGGCAGTATCTTTTTTTTCCATAAGTATATACGCTCCTGATATATCAAAATCTCCGTTTTTTACGGGAATATACATTTTTATCATAAAAACCTTGTATATACAAGGAGTTTTGCCCCACTATGTCAACGCAAAATAGAAATGTCCTATTTTCTGCAAAATAGAAATGTCCGGTTTTCAAAGTACAGCCTGCCAAGAATCCCCGGTT
>JAFGWA010000006.1 GCA_016937715.1 Candidatus Goldiibacteriota bacterium | reverse complement strand
GCACCTCCGTATTTCTATGCTACCACGCCTTGGAATAGGACATTTCTATTTTGCATATTTAGGACATTATCACTTTGCGGTTACACCTTGCCTTATCGTATCCGTTATGCAGATACTGATTTGCATAAATATTTTTTCCGGCTTTTTCTTTTATTAACCCGGCTCCCTGTATTTTATAAAAACAGCCGGTCTAAACCTGCCGCAATTAGCATTTATTTTTACAACCCTTCTTTTTCTCTTAATAAGTTCCCTATTACTTATAAATGCCTTCTTAATCATATTGGCCGCCAATCTCCATGATAAAGTTTCACAGGACGCAATAAAACGCAGTAAAAATAGTTTTACTGTTTATAAATAGCTTTCCGCTCTAATTCTTACTATATTTCCGCTAATATAGTGCAGTTTTAAGTTGACACCCTGCCCTTATTTCCTTATAATATGCAGACAAAATCTTGTTTTTGTATTTAAAAACATTAAAACAAGTGAAAAATTAATATAAATGGAGAATAATTATGTCAAAACGCACTTATCAGCCCCACAAGAAGAAAGCAAAAAGAAAACACGGATTTTTAAAGAGGATGTCAACGCCTACAGGCCGCAAAGCGGTTAACAGAAGAAGGGCCAAAGGCAGAACCAAAATGACTTCCTGCACCAAATAATACTTTGAGCTTCAAGAAAAAACCTCCCGCAAGCCCGGATGTAAACAGGGCTATAAAAAGAGGGGTTAAGCACGGCAATAATTGTTTTGCGGTATTTGCCGTGCCCTGTTCTGATACAAACAGCGCCAAACCGCGGCTTTTTACGGCAACCATAAGCAAAAAGTTCATTAAAAAAAGCGTTGACCGCAACCTTTTAAAAAGAAGAATACGCGGAATATTCGCAAAGAATTCCGCTGTCTTTGAAGGCAAAGACGTTGTGGTAATGGCGCGGTCCGGGTCGTCCGGGCTTAAAACTTTTAAAGAAACCGAGGACAACCTCCTCTCTTTATTTAAACTTTACGGAAAAACAAAATGAAACACATTTTTATTTTTTTAATAAAGGCTTATAAAAAACTGATTTCCCCGCTTCTGCCCAAATCGTGCAGATTTTATCCCACCTGTTCCGAATACGCCATGGAGGCGCTGAATAAGTACGGGGTAATTAAGGGCGGAATTAAATCCGTTTACAGAATATTAAGATGCAATCCGTGGAATAAAGGCGGCATAGACAGGCCTTAAAAGGTCAATACAATTTTTGGAGGATATATGAACGATAAAAATTCCAGGCTTATAACATTCATAATACTTTCAGCCATAATACTTTTTGGATATAATATGCTTTTTATGCCCAAACCGGCCGCTAATCAGCCGCAGGAAACCGCGGCAGTCTCGCCGGCTACACAGGCGTCACAGAACGCCCGGGCAGTACAGCCGGCCGCGTCCGGCGCCGAAACAACAACAGCGTTAAAAACAAACACGCCTTCGGTAATAAAACCTTTTGAAGAAAAAAAATACGTAATTGAAAACACCCTTGCCCGTGTAAGCTTCAGCGACCGCGGCGCGGTTGCCATAGGTTATGAATTGAAAAAATTTACGGCAGGAAAAGAAAATGACGAAGTGCTTGAACTTATTCCCAACAAGGCTTCTTACTCTTACCTTGCGCTTAACCAGGCGGCAGGGCAGGATTTAACGGCCATCAGATGGAAATATGACGGCTCTTTAATAGGCGACAACGGTTCCATAATAACCTTTTCCACGCCGTTGTCCGACGGCGTGACAGCAGTTAAAAAGTTCATTCTTGACGCGGAAACTTACGCGCTTACAACAGAAATAATATTTAAAAATTCCACGTCAACGCCTAAATCAGTAAAAGACATGCAGCTTATGTGGGGCCCAAACATACATTTATTGCCTTCGGAATTTCAGAAAAACAAGGACGGCATGTACGCTTTTAACCGCGTACATTACCCGCAGGGGCGCGAACTGAAAAAAGTGGAATTAAAAGCAAATATTAAAGAGGATAAAATAACAAACGTAGGCGTTCCGGATTACATTGTAATGAAAGACCTTTATTTTATGTCTTCTTTCAAACCGGCAGAAAAGACAACATATAAAAGCGCGCTGATAAAAGAATACAAAGGCGGCTTTGGTTTTATAGCAATAAACTTAAACGACGCGCTGATAGAACCGCGTTCAGAAGTAACTTCATCTTTCGTGTCATATATAGGCCCGCAGGAATATAAACGCCTGAAGAAATTCGGAATGGAAAGGGTGGTTGACCTGGGCTGGCCGCGCTTTTTAGGTCTTTGGATGTTTTACGCGATGGACTTTTTTCACAAACTTACAAAAAATTACGGCGTTGCAATCCTTCTGCTTACGCTGCTGGTAAGGCTTATACTGTGGGTGCCTTCACAGCACAGTTTTAAACAGATGAAAGACACGCAGAAAAAAATGACCATAATCAAACCGCGTATAGAAACACTTAAAAAAGTGTATAAAAACGACTCCCAGAAATTAAACGAAGAGACTATGAAACTTTATCAGGAATATAAAATAAACCCTCTTGGCGGCTGCCTGCCCATGCTGATACAGATGCCCATTTTTATCGCGCTTTATCAGATGCTTATAAACATGGTGGAATTAAAAGGCGCTTATTTCGCACTCTGGTTAAAAGACCTTTCAAAACCGGATCCATTCTTTGTACTTCCAATTTTCATGGGTGTTTCCATGTTTTTTCAGCAGAAGATGACATCCACAGCCACCCCGGTAACGGACGAATCCGCGGCTATGCAGCAGAAGATAATGCTGTGGGGTATGCCCATATTTTTAACTTTTCTTTCTTTCAGCTGGCCTTCGGGGCTGCTGCTTTACTGGTCAATGTCAAACCTGCTTGGAATAGCCCAGCAGCTTATGGTTAATAATTCAAAAAAAGCCTGATATGGCGCTGCATATGAGCGGAATAAGGAAGGTTTCAGGAAAAATATCTGACGCCGTGGCGGATTTTATTAAAGATGAAGATGTGCCGCTTGACCGCGTGTCAGTTAATCTTATAAACGAAAAAGTTTTTACGGACAGAATTGAATATACCGTGGAACTGTTTAAACGGGAAAACTCTTTTAAAAAAAATCAGCCGGCTCCCCTGCCCGCGGTGCAGTCCGCGCTTGAAATGCTTGGCACACTGCTGAAACTTTCGGGAACGGCTGAATTTTCCCTTAAAGAAGACATTACCCCTGACAGCGCCGTGATAAAAATACACACTCCTTTTAAAAACGGGCTGCTTATAGGCAAAGACGGGCAGAATATATCAGCCCTGCAATATTTAATATCCACCGCGCTTGAACAAAAGTTCAGAACCCGTTTCCCTGTAATACTGGACATAGACTCTTACAGGGAAAAACACAAACAGCGCCTTATAAATACAGCGTCAACAATGATTACAAAAGCGCAAAATTACGCGGGAGAATGGCTTACGGAGCTTATGCCCTCTTTTGACAGAAAAGTTATTCATGAAGAATGCGCGTCAGCCGGAATAAAAACTTTCAGTATTGGCAGGGGCGTTTATAAAAAAGTTGTAGTGACTTCATTATTATAGCGCTTTACACGCGCGTTTTTTTGGGTGGTTTATGGAAAACAGCACAATAGCCGCAATTTCAACATATCCGGGAAAGTCCGCGCTTGGCGTTATACGCGTAAGCGGCAAAGATACTTTTTCGATAATCTCAAAAATAGTCCGTTTTTCTTCCGGTATGCCAATAGACAAAATTCAGCCGCGCGCCCAAAATCTAGCCGGACTTTACGACCAATCTGATTTTCTTCTGGACAAACCGCTTGTAACTGTCTTTAAAGCGCCAAATTCATATACAGGCGAAGACATGGCGGAAATATCATGCCACGGAAGCCTGTTAATCCTTCAGTCAGCCATGGAAGCCCTGTGTCACTTTGGCGCCCAGCCCGCGCTGCCGGGTGAATTTACAAAAAGGGCTTTTCTAAACAATAAAATGGATCTTGCCCAAGCTGAAGCGGTGTCAGATATTATTGACGCGGATTCAAAAGCTTCCCTTAAGCTTTCACTTTTTCAGCTTGAAGGAAAAGAATCCGGCGCCATTACCGCTCTTAGGGAAAAAACAGCATCGCTGCTGTCTTCACTGGAGCTTGAAATAGATTTTGCCCATGAAGACACCCCCAAACTTGATTCAAATGAGGCATTAAAAAAACTATCTTTAATAAATGCCGGCATAGACGCGCTGTTAAAAAACGCGGATCTTGGAATTATGATTAAAAACGGGGTGCGCTGTGTTATTGCGGGAAAACCCAACGCGGGTAAATCAAGCGTTATGAACGCCCTTTTAAGAAAAAACCGCGCAATAGTGACAGGCCTTGCAGGCACCACCAGGGACGTCATAGAGGACCGCTTTGACCTTGAAAACATACCCGTCAGGCTGTTTGACACGGCAGGTATCAGGCACGCGGAAAACCAGGCGGAAAAAGAGGGCGTAAACAGGGCTAAAACCGCTTTAAAAGAAGGTGATATTATATTATTTATAGTTGACGGCTCGCTTCCCCTTACAAATGATGATATTCATGCCTTTAAAGAAACTGATGGCAGGCCTGTGATTTTATGCATTAATAAAAGCGACCTTGAACAGAAAATTACCGCGCGGGACGCGAAGGTTTTTCTTGGAGCTAATGACGCAGCCGAAACCGTAAACATTAACTGCGTAAAAGAAGGCGGAATAATACCCTTAACAAACGCTCTTAAAAATATTATAATTGGAAGCGGTAATACGGCTTTACTTGACGGAATACTTGTTGCCAATTTAAGGCACAAACAGGCGCTGTTGGAAGCGCGACGCGCGCTGAAAGATGCCGCAGACGCTTTTTCAAAGAACCTTTCGTTTGAATTCGCCGCGTCTGACATTAAACACGCCGCGGCATCGCTTGGCGGCATAACAGGTGTTATAAGTACGGAAGAGATACTGGAATCAATATTTTCCGGATTCTGCATAGGAAAATAAAAAAAAGGCGGGCCAATGAAACGACTGCTGATTACATCGCTTATATTTTTTTCAATACTTGGGATTATTTTTATAACCATACAACATGGCCGTCATAAAAAAAAGGCCAATCACCTTACCGCGGGGACGCCGTATGTCTCTTTTCCAATAGGATATAAAAACGGCTCCGCTGTTGAACTTAGCGGTTTTACCGGCAGGTCAACAGTTGTGCTTTGTTTTATGGACAAATCCATAAATTCGGAAAAATTAAAGGGTTTACTTAATAAAAACCTGCGTGGTTTTATAAATGACTACCCGAAACTTTTATGGTTTAATATCGCTTTAAACGAAAAGACCGCGGAAATATCAGAAATTAACAACATTTCTCCCAGGTATATTTTTTCCTTAAACGACCTTCCAAAACAGTATGACCTTAATGTAATGCCTGTTATTTACGTAATAGAAAAAACAGGCACTATAAAGATGATTTACAGGGGTTTTTCGCCCACAGTAATAAGCGACCTTGCCGGAGTTTTTTAGTGTCAACCAAAATCAAAAAAAAAATGGATTTTGCGGTTGCCATTCTTTCCGTATCATGTTTATTCGCGCTTGCCGGCCTGCTGCTTTTATACAACGCTTATCATAAAAAAATAGCCGTCACCTGCGCCGTCAACCAGCTTGAATTCACCGGCACTCTTCCCTCTATAATAACAAGCGGGGATAAACTTATAGCCCCGATACTTCAGGACGACCCTATGTTTAAAAGGTACAAAGTTACAGGCCATTTAAAATGCGATTTTTATGAAGACTATATTTCTTTAAGGTCTGTAGCCATAAATTTAACCTCAGGCGGCGCTTCCGTGAAACTTTCGGAGATAATTGACGCAAGGACACGCAAATGAAAAACAGCCACATTATTCTTATCTGCCTTATTTCTTCTTTTTCGCTGGTCACTGCTTTCTATTTTATGCGCTTTTTTGCCGCTGATTCAGATTTAAACCGCGACTTAAAAGCGGATGAATTTTTCAGGGCAACAGCAGCCTGCGTGACTTCTCTTGATACCACGCAGCAATCCGCGGTTTTGGACGCGGCTGCTGTTATGAATATACCTTCACTTACAGATTCAGGCGAACCGGCAGCCGATAAAACAGACACTTTTGTGCTGCGTTCGGGTGAAGATTCTTTATCTGTTTTTATCAAACCTTCTCCCGCAAGTTCAAGGCCTGCCGCGTCATTTACTTATCCTTACCTTCATGGCATAAAATTCGGTTTTACGGGAGATTTATTTTACACGCTTAGGACTTTCAGGGGCCACGAATACCTTCACAATTACCGTATAAAAAAAGGGTGTATTATGACGCCGCAAAAGGAAAATAATAATGCGCCTTAAGATACTTACAATAACAGCTTTATTTTTTGCTTCCCTGAATTTTCTTATGTTCGGGCTTGGCATAAAATCACAGGCGGAAGCGGCGGCTTATTATGACAAGGCCAGACTTGAACGCGCTTTAAATTCCGGATTTGCCGTGGCTTCAAACCTGTTTGAAGACGCCGGCAGGCTTTTAGTATCCGGAGATTTTACGATTAACGGGTGCAGGGTTTATTACGAAGCGGGGCCGGTTGACAGCCTGACAGCCAAGATTTTTGTGACTGCGGCCCTTAACGGCAAAATTTTGAAATCGGAGTATTTAAGAAAACTTTAGTTATCTATAAACAAAAAGGTTGTCCCTGTGAATAACTTCCGTGTAATAATTGTCTTTCATTATCTTCTTAATTTCTTCTTTTTTTCTTCCTTTGATTAAATTGACGTCCTCTGAAGAGTAATTCACGACACCCTTTGCTATTCTTGTGCCTGCTTTATCCTCTATTTCCACAGCGTCGCCAAGCGAAAATTTTCCGTTTACAGCGGCTATACCCACCGCAAGAAGGCTTTTACCCGAATCTAAAAGCGCTTTTTTGGCGCCGTCGTCAATTATTATATTGCCCTTAGCTTTTAACGTCAGAAGAATCCACCGTTTTTTGGATTCTGCCCTGTGCCCTTTGCGCACTATCAATGTGCCGGTGTTTTCACCGCCGGCAGATTTAATCAGCACGTTTTTTAAATTTCCGTTAGCTATTATAAGAGGAATTCCCGCGTGGTTAAGGTTACGCGCCGTTTCAAGTTTTGATAACATCCCGCCGGTGCCCCCCGATGTAACGCCGTCTGTTTCCACCTCTTTTATTGTGGCTTCAACATCTTCTATAACTTCTATCTTTTTTGCGCCGCTGTATCTGCCGGGATTTTTGTCATACACTCCGTCAACAGATGTCAAAATCGCCACAAGATCCGCGTTTACAAGGCTGCCTACAATTCCGGCAAGCGCGTCATTGTCCCCAAACTTTATTTCTTCCGTTGCCACGGTATCATTTTCATTTATTATGGGCACCACGCCCCATTCAATAAGCTTTAAAAGGGTGTTCCTTGCGTTCATGTTTCTTGCTTTATCTTTTACATCGTCGTGATTTAAAAGAATCTGGGCGACTGTCACATCATTATCCCTGAAAAGTTTTTTATAACGGTTCATAAGGACAGGCTGCCCTATGGCGGCTATGGCCTGTTTTTCCTGAAGGGTAAACTGCCTTTTTTGCATGTTCATCCGGATAAGCCCGGAACCGATAGCACCGGATGATACAATTATCATCTCTTTTCCGGCTTTGCGCAGTTCCACCACCTGGCGGACAAAATCCTTAAGGAAAGTTTCCCTTAATCCCTTTTCGTCAGCTATAAGATTTGTCCCTATTTTTACCACTATCCTGTTGTACATGTTTTCCTCTTTATTTTTAACTTATTCTTCGTCGTCGTAAATAAAATCCCTGTCCGCAATTACCAGAACATCGCCATTTGTCACGCCGTTTGCCTTAAAAAATTCATTCATACCGCTTTTTTCAAGGTAACGTTTGAACACTTCCACTGTTTCCATCTCTGAAAAATCAAGCATTTCCACATAACGCTCAGTCGGCCTGTGGCGCAGCACAAAAACGTGAGCTCCGGCCTTTTCCAGCTGTGGGGCGGAATCCGCTTCTTCCCTGTAATAAACCGTTGATATTTCCTCTTTTTCTACCGGCATTTTCTTAAGAATATCGTAAGCTTTCACAACAACTTTTCTTAAGTTTTCTTCTTTATGCGCCGATATAAATTCCACGGGTATTTTTTTCTTTTTAAATTTATCCTTAATTTCCTTTTTCTCATCATCGCTTAAAAGGTCAGATTTATTTATCACAGCCACCTGCGGACGTTTGCCCACTTTGCCGCTGTACTTGGCAAGTTCTTTGTTTATCATTTTATAATTGTCAAACGCGTCGCCCTGCGTGGGGTCCACAACGTGAACATAAACTTTTGTGCGTTCTATGTGGCGTAGAAATTCTATTCCAAGGCCTTTTCCCTCTGACGCGCCTTCTATAAGCCCCGGAATGTCCGCCGCTACAAACGCGTTTTCAGCATCCACTTTTACTATTCCAAGCACAGGCACAAGCGTGGTGAACGGGTAGTTTCCTATCTTTGGCCTGGCATTGGATATTTTTGAAAGCAGCGTGGACTTACCCGCGTTTGCCATTCCAATAATGCCCACATCGGCCAGAAGCTTAAGTTCTAAAGCGATGCTTAGTTCTATTCCCGGCTCGCCTTTTTCATAAAACCTTGGCGCCTGCCTGGTGGAACTTTTAAAGTGTATATTTCCCCTGCCGCCGCGCCCGCCGCCCGCGGCAAGCACTTTGTCGCCTTCTTTTACAAGATCAGCAACTATTTCATTTGTCGCCGCGTTCATGATAACGGTTCCAAGCGGCACGTGGATGTATAAATCTTTTCCGTTTCTTCCGTGCATCTGGCTGCCGGCCCCGTTAACGCCCTTTTCGGCTTTATACAGCTTGTTAAAATGAAAGTCCACAAGGGTATTTAAGTGCCGATCCGCCACAAAATAAACATGGCCGCCGCGCCCGCCGTCGCCGCCGTCCGGTCCGCCTTTGGGAACGTATTTTTCGCGCCTGAATGTGGAAGCGCCATTGCCGCCTTTGCCTGATTCAATCATTATCTGTACGTGATCTACAAACATTTTTTGCCGCTCCGTTTAGTGCCTGTTTTTTTGTAAAGTTATTATATCATAGGAAAACCTTATCCCATATCCTTTTATCCCATATCCAATAGATAAAACCGAAGAACGCAAGTAAATACAAACATCGAAAACCGAAAATCGAGAAAACTGAAACATAAAAACAGGGGTTGGGTGTGTTTTTTCAGTATGTGCCGCGCAAACACAGTATGTATGCAGCAGGGGCGATTTAATGCAACGGCGGCATATTCGGATATGCCGCGGGCTCACGATTGCCAATGAATTAACATACCTGTTGATTTCAAATTTGTTTGGATACAAGATTACCAATTTGCGGCGCGTACTGAAAAAACACACCCAATCCCGGTAAGGCCGAGAGACGGATGCACAGATGGTCAGAAGGTCGGAAGTAAAAACAATTACAAAAGCCAGCTGCCGCGCATAATACCTAGCAATTTTATTATAGGCTCGGTATTAAAAGGCGGGCCTACCTGTGCATATGCCAAAGCCCTTTATAGCAGAGGGACTGAAGTAAAAAACATAAATAATAAAAAAATTACCGGTAACAACAAATAAAAAAAGCGGGCTTAACTTTAAGCCCGCTTTTTGTTTTAGGTGTAAAAAGAAAATTACTTTACAGGGATAATGCTTACCTTTTTTCCGCCTGCGGAAGTTGTAAATTTTACCCTTCCGGTTACTTTTGCGAAAATTGTGTGGTCTTTGCCCATACCGGCGTTAGTTCCGGCTGTGATTTTTGTGCCGCGCTGCCTTACTATTATGGAGCCGCCTGAAACCAGCTGTGAATCGCCCGCTTTTGTACCAAGCCTCTGTCCCGCGCTGTCGCGCCCGTTTCTTGTAGAACCTTGTGCCTTCGTGTGTGCCATTTAAATCCACCTTCCTTAATTTTACGTTCTTAAATTATTTTATACTTCCCTTTGTTTTTAAAGTTATGCTTCTATTTTTAATATTCTTATTTTAGTGTATTTCTGCCTGTGTCCCATTCTTTTCTTGGAGTTCTTTGCCCTCTTCCATTTGAACACAACAATCTTGTCCCCTTTTACTTCTTTGTCAACAATTTCAGCTTTAATCTGAACATTCGGGATTGTGGGATTACCAACTTTAATGTCGCTGTCGGATACAAGAAGAAGCACTTTGTCAAAGTTAATTTCATTGCCTTCCTGATTAAGTTTGTCCACGTTAATTACCGCGCCTTCGGTAAGCTTGTACTGTTTGCCTGCTATTTCAACTATCGCGTACATTGTAAAAAACCTCCATAATTTCGCGGCTGTTTCACTGCCGCGTCTTTGCTTTTATTTTTGTATTATTATACCATATTAACTGGTGAGCCGGGAGAGGCTCGAACTCTCGACAGCCGCCTTAAAAGGGCGGTGCTCTACCAACTGAGCTACCGGCCCACCTATTATGCTACAAATACAAAGTTGTAAGTAAAATCCTGAAAGTATAAGAACACCCTTACATGCATACATCTTTAATCAATCATTCTGTTTTTTTATTATTGTAATACGAACTTATGATAAACAAAACAGTAGAGCATATTTTACACAATATTTTTTTAATGTCAATATAATTTTGGAAAACCAAAAAAATATTTTTACCCTTTATTTAAAGGCGTTTTTTACGTTTTTTGCCTCTTGCAGTTATTTTATAATGAACACTTTTCTTGTTTCAACGGTTCCTTCCCTTGTTATTCTGATAAAGTATAATCCCTGTCCTGCCGTTTTGCCCGCGTCATTTTTGCAGTCCCAGAATCCTTCATTCCATCCTGCTGACGCGGTTATAAAATTAAACTGCCTTATTTTTTCCCCTGATAAATTATAGACCTTAATTTCCACCAATTCTCCGGCCGCAGCGGCTTTAACGGAAATTTTTATGTCGTCGCCCTTTAGCGGCTCCGCATAATTTCTATCCAGCGCCGTATCAATTTTTGGAGTGGGAGAGTTTGTAAATGTAGGGGTGATGGTAGGAGTATATGTATAAGTAAATGTGTTTGTCGCGGTAAATGTGTCCGTGGGCGTTAAGGTGAATGTATCCGTGGGTGTCTCTGTATAAGTGTATGTTTCGCTTGGAGTCGGCGTTTTTGTGTCCGTAACCGTGTCGACAGGCGTATCAGTGGGAGTGTCAGTCTGTGTATTTGTCCGCGTTACGGAAGGTGTGTTTGTTCCCGAAACAGTGGCTGTGATTGTCATTGTTGTGCTTGAAGTTGCAGTCAAAGTTATTGTCTGAGTGGCGGTTAAAGTTGATGATTTAGTTGCCGTTTGTGTCGCTGTTTTTGTATTCGTATTTGAAGGGCTGTTTGTCAATGTTATTGTGGGCGTTCCGGTTTGCGTGTTTGTCTGCGTGGCGGAAGGCGATGCGGTTTGGGTTATTGTTCCTGTTACAGTCTGCGTTACAGAATTTGTGGAAGTCTGTGTTGCCGTGGATGTCGCTGTCCCTGTAGCACTTTCTGTAACTGTATTTGTTGCAGTGACCGTAACAGTCGGTGAGGGATTTACTATTGAAAAGGTATTTCCAAGGCCTGGCATTTCAACGTTACCAAGAGTGTCCGTAGACCTGCTGAAAATTGTATATGATTCTCCCGGATTAAATAACGGCATATTGGTAAACGTCCAGTTATCTGTTCCAGTTGCCGCGTTCCAGTCCGGCGAAGCAAGCGACCAGGTGTTTCCCGAAAAGTCCCAGTAAAACCCGCCTGCCTGCTGCTGAAACGCCACTTCCACAAGCTGTATGCTTCCGCATGAGGCGGACGCATTGCCGTCAGCCTGCATTAACGACACGTATTCCTGCCCCCCCATAGGGTTGATAACATATGAAAAAGGAGTATTGACACACGGTGTTATTGTCACTGTCGGCGTCACAACAGGCGTCACATAGCACGGCTCGCTTTGCAGCAGCAGCGTATTTGAAAACACAGGGACAAAAGGAGAGGCGCCGCTAAAGCCCGCGGTATTTGTGATACTGCCGCACGCGTTTACTTTTCCCCACCAGGTAAACGCGCCTGATGATTCCGCAAGCGTCCCTATGGTCCACGATAAAAAATCACCTGTTATTGTCCCTGAATTTGAATTTCCAAGGTAAATTATTCCTGCAGGAACAGTATCATATACAACAGCACCGCTTATTATTCCGGCTCCGGAATTAAAAACCATAAAATCATCATAATTATTTTTTGTGTCAGATGAATAACCCTGATGGTTTATTCCCGGGCGCCAGGACGCTCCGCTTGAACAGTTCATTCCATCGGCAAGCCCGTTTACATCATTATATACAAGCGTCCACGCAGACGGTTCCGGCTCACCTTTTTTCCACACTTTTGCACTGAAATAAAACTCAGAAGAAGCTTCAACCTTTACGCTGTACCACGTATCAGGATTTATTATAAACGTACTTGTATAAGACGGCCACGTACAGTTACCGTTAACGCATTTTTGAAATGACACATATCCGTTAGGGCTGCTGTCTATTGATAAAAGAAGCGAATACATGCTGTTAAGCGTGTCGGCAAGGCCGTTGCTTCGTATTATTACCTGCGCGTCAGCGCCGGGATTGCTTCCGGGCTGTATTCTGACATCCGTTAAAATTGTACCCGTGCAGAATTCCGCGTTTGACTGAACCGCGTCATCAAGCACCATGCCCGGATACACATTTGATACCGAGGATGATTCCAGATATTTATTGCCTGTTGAACATATAGAAAGCGCAGACCACGTTCCATATGCGCCCGCGTCACTTACATATTTCCAGCCCAAAGGCGGAACAGAAGCGGTATATATCCCCTGCATGTTATCAAACAAATCAACGAATCTAAGCGCTGATGAAGATGCCGCGTAATTAATTACGTACGTTACAGTATCGCCTATCATGGCGGAAGATTTGCTCTGGCTTAAATTAAGCAGCACCCTGTTTTGATTCACAGTTAAAGACGCGCTTAATGATTTTGTTTTTGAACCAAGCGAAGCGTTAAACGGCACGGCAATTTTTTCATCGTCAACAGCCGGCGGCTTTTGCAGCCTTGCGGTAAACCATAATCTGCCGGAAGATAAAGCCGGCATACCCATCCTGTCCTGCAGCACCCAAGTTATAGTGCCGGACTGGCTGCCCGCCGTGGGCGACGCCATAACATATTCAGAAGGTCCGCAAGATACTATCTTAAGTTTTCCGTCAGCAGGAAGCGCAGATTCAATATTAAGGACGCCGCCTGTATAGGCATAATCACAGGAAAACAGGACCAAATCACCGTCTAAAGAAGCCTTGCCTTCTGTTTTTGCATTTTTAAGTTCCAGCACTTCTCCGGGATATGGGATTGTCCAGGATGCGGATACCGAACTGCACGAATCAAGGGCAATCCATTCAGATGACCTTATAAAATAATCATTGAGGCCTACATGAAGATAAAAATCAGAAATCTCACAGCCGGGAAACTTTGAAATATCCGGTATGTGAAAAACATATTGTTTTGTTATAATACGCGAATTTGTATCGCTGCCGCAGTCAATGCAATTGTTTACCGCCACTATGTCTGAATCTGCCGCTATATAATGTATTTCCCCATATGGGTTGGGATTTTCACTTGGAACATCAATACCCAAACTGCTTACAAGAAAAATCTGTCCAACAGTGCCTTCAGGCGCTTTTGTTGAAAAGCTGCTGACGGCAATATTTATTGCAGTTGCGGAATATTTGGACGCGCAGAATTCAACGGTAACAGTTACTTCCTGCCCAAACTTCGGGTTTGACGGGTTCATAACAGCCGAAATTATTTTTGGACCCGCGGCAAACGCCGCGCACACGGCAAATACCTGCAGAATCAACAGTATTAAAAATCTTTTTAACATGTTTTAAATACCTCTTAAATTATTTAATTATAAACACCCTTTTTGTCTGAACGGTGTTGTTTTGTTTTATTCTCATAAAATACAGCCCCTGTCCGACTGTCTTGCCCGCGTCGTTTCTGCAGTCCCAGAATCCTTCATTCCATCCGGCGCCCGTTGAATAAAAATTAAACTGCCTTACCCTTTCACCGGACAAATTATACACCTTAACTTCAATTAATTCACCTGCTGTCTGTGATTTAACTGAAACTTTTACCTTATCACCTTTTAATGGTTCTACATAATTTCTGTCCAGCGCCGTATCTATATTGGGCGTCGGCGTGTTTGTGAATGTCGGGGTTATTGTGGGTGTATATGTTTCAGTAAACGTATTTGTGGAAGTAAACGTATCTGTAGCCGTATTTGTGAATGTTTCTGTCGGCGTGTAGGTGTAAGTAGATGTCTCTGTAGGAGTTTCCGTATAAGTATATGTGGCAGTATCAGTGAAAGTTTCGCTTGGGGTTGGCGTATTTGTGTCGGTGGCCGTGTCAGTTGATGTGCTTGTTGCCGTATTAGTCTGCGTATTGGTCTGCGTTACAGACGGGGTGTTTGTTTCTGTTGCTGTATTTGTAGTTGTGGGAGTTGTGCTTTCCGTTGAAGTTAAAGTAATTGTGGATGTGGGTGTATTTGAAAGTGTGGCGGTAAGTGTCACGCTCTGTGTGGCAGTCATAGTGGCTGTCGCGGTTGATGTGGCCGTATCCGTAAGTGTCAGCGTGGGTGTTGCCGTTGCGGTCGGAGTATCAGTACCGGTATAAGTAATTGTGGAAGTGGTCGTGGCTGTTGGTGTTGAAGTTTGTGTAACTGTCAAAGTTGAAGTCCCTGTCGCAGTGGCAGTTGATGTGGGTGTTGATGTCTCTGTCGCGGTCTCTGTACTTGTTTTTGTGGTTGTCTCTGTAATACTTTCCGTTATTGTGGCAGTAACAGATTCAGTCGCGGTTTCAGTTACGGTTTTTGTAACAGTTTCAGAAACTGTATTTGTTGAAGTGGGTGTGCCGGTAACCGTTATAGTTGTTGTTATTGTATGAGTGTTTGGAGGGGTATTAGTATGGGTTTGAGTTATAGTTCCTGTGTTTGTTTCTGTTACAGTTTCAGTCACGGTTTCTGTCGCGGTCTCTGTTGATGTTTTTGTTACAGTCTCTGTTGCAGTTTCTGTTGCAGTTTCCGTTACAGTATTTGTTGCCGTCTCTGTCACAGTCGCTGTTACTGTAACAGTCACAGTTTCAGTCACGGTTTCAGTTAACGTTTCAGTTACTGTTGCTGTTACGGTTTCGGTTATTGTTTGCGTTGTTGTTTCAGTTGATGTCTCTGTAACTGTCCGCGATACAGTTTCTGTAACCGTATTTGTGAAAGTGACCGTGCTAGTAGGTGTTATTGTCTGTGTATCATCAGGGGTATTTGTTGATGTTTCAGTTATTGTCTGTGTTGCCGTTTGTGTTACGGTCTCTGTAACGGTCTGCGTGGCGCTTTGCGTTGCAGTTTCTGTGGTTGTTTCAGTTATCGTTTCAGTTGCTGTCTGTGTTGAACTTTCAGTTGCTGTCTGCGTGGCTGTATTTGAAGGTGTGGCAGTCTGTGTCACAGTTTCAGTCGCGGTCTGCGTTACCGTCTCTGTTAAAGTTGGCGTTGAAGTTTCTGTTGATGTCTCTGTGGCCGTCTGTGTTACCGACTCTGTTACGGTTCCGGTTGATGTATGCGTTATTGTTTCGGTAACAGTCTGCGTTACAGTCCGCGTAACAGTTTCGGTTGAGGTCTGTGTATTTGTCTTTGTCATAGTTTCAGTCACGGTCTGCGTTGCGGTTTCAGTTGACGTTGGCGTTGATGTTTCTGTTGATGTCTCTGTAGCCGTCTGTGTTGTTGACTCTGTTATGGTTTCGGTTGATGTATGCGTTATTGTTTCTGTTACAGTTTCAGTAGCGGTCTGTGTCGCTGTTTGTGTCACAGTCCGTGTTGCCGACTCTGTTATTGTTTCGGTAACAGTCTGCGTGGTTGTCCTGGTGGCCGTCCCTGTCACTGTCACTGTCTGTGTTGCCGTGGCTGTAGGCAGATTAATAGAAAACGCAGTCGTAATGCCGCTTTCAACGTTTGATAAACTGTCGGTTGCAGTTGACATAAGAAGATAATTTTCTCCCGGCTGCCAGACAGGTAAAGCATCAAATGTCCAATTATCTGTCCCTGCCGCCAAACCTGCCGATGCCGGCGTATCTGCCCAGGATGCACCGTTCCAGAAATACCCATCAGACAACCTTCGCAGCGCAATTTCCACCTTAGTAACCAGACCGCATACAGCATAAGCTGTTCCGCTTATCTGATTTATGGTGTCGTACGACTGCCCATCCTGCGGGAATGCCACTACAGACGAAGGCAAATCAAGACAGGGGGTCTGCGTGACCGTTTGTGTTGCAGTTAATGACGGGGATATTGTCTGTGTGCCGGTTAAAGTATATGTCACTGTAACAGTCTGTGTAACCGTCGGAGAAACAGCGGCGTTTTCATCCAATGGTATCTCTATATAAGACGCATTGCCTATATCATTATAATTAACCCATACATCAGCATCCGATATGCAAAGGTCCTGCGCGGATATTCTTATCATTATCCTGTTCCCCGGAGTAAAAGCATAAGAGAAACCCGGATTAAAGTTAATATAGTGAGATGAAATAGCGCCCTGATTCACGGGAAAAATATTCATAGGGAAAATGAAATTTACAGGGCTTATTCCGTTATGTTCATACACATCTATATTATACTGAACGTTTCCTGCCGTACTTGCATAACCCCAAAGTTCAATAGCCCAATCCTGATCGGGGAGAGAATTATAATAAAGGGGCTCTGATACCCACTCTCCCAAAATTGAAGGCCCGCCGCAGTTTATCACCGGCGCAAATTTTAACATAGGAGGCCCGACGGGCGTGTCCGGTTTAAGGTCTTCTAAATAACCTATATTGTCAGAAGAATCCCATAAATAATATCTGGTTGTATTAATTACAGGCGAATTTGTGGAAGTTGCAGTTGCTGTTAAAGTCTGTGTAACAGTCGGCGTAACAGTAAATGACGGTTTCAATGTAGGTGTATCAGTCGGAGTACCCACGCCTGCCGCCGAACAGCTGTCTTTATATCTCCACAGTGTCATGTCATTATTTAAAGACGAGTTTCTGCTTTCACCGGCAACCAAAATACTTCCATCAGCGCTTATAACCAGGTTCATGCCATGGTCATTTCCGCTGCCGCCTGCCGCGTTGCCGCTTATTACAATACCGTCATCGTCAAAATCAGTATCAAGGACTCCCAAAGTTGTAAGCCGCCATATTATCATGTCATTATCAGTGCCGTTTGTGCCGTAACCGGTTACAACAACTCTGCCTGACGCGTCAAGTTTAATTCCCGCGCCGTAGTCATTGCCAATGCCGCCGGCCGCGCTGCCGTGTGTAAATATTCCCGGAAGCGGCGATGCCGAGTTGAACGAGTTGTCCAGGCTTCCATTATTAAGATATTTCCATACAATCATGTCATAGTTAATGGAGGCATCAGGAAGCACATCTGTCATACCCGCCACATAAACATTGCCGACACCGTCAGTTACAATACTATATCCATAGTCAGTTCCAATACCCGGCCCGTCAAGCGTAACTATGCCCGGTATAGCTCCTCCCGGATTAAACGAAGTATCAAGCGTACCATTTGTATTGTAACGCCATATTGCCAAGTCAGCATTTCCGGCCGCGTTATAACTGTAACCCGCCACCACTATTTTATTATTGATGTCAATTGTGACCGCGAAAGCCTGATCCGATGAATTTCCGCCTGCCGCATTATGATGCACAACAATCCCGGGTATGGCGCCGCCGCTGTTAAAAGAAGTATCAAGGGTTCCGTCAGGGTTATACCGCCAGATAACCATGTCTCCGTTATAAGAAGCGTTATAGCTGTAACCCACAACTATTATTCTTCCGCCGCTGTCAACTGCCGCACCATAAGCCGCATCCGCGCTGTTGCCGCCGGCAGCATTATGGTGTGTTACGATACCGGGTATGGCGCCGCTGTTATTAAATGTGGTATCTAAAATTCCACCCGGCGTGTAACACCAAAGCGCCATATCATTTCCCGCGGCAGCCATACTATAACCTGCCACAAATACCCTTCCGCCCGAATCAAGCGCCACTGCCCTTCCGTAATCAGCGTCGGAACCGCCGGCCGCATTATCATGAGTTGAGTATCCAAACCCGGGATTAAAAGAGGTGTCAATAAGGCCGTCCGCCTTATATTTCCATACCGCCATGTCAATGTTTGTACCGTTGTATGACGCGCCTGCCGCGTAAATACTGTCAGATTGAATTTCTATTCCATA
Organism: Candidatus Goldiibacteriota bacterium; assembly: GCA_016937715.1. NCBI lineage: Bacteria > Candidatus Goldiibacteriota > Candidatus Goldiibacteriota bacterium. The sequence goes on along the minus strand of JAFGWA010000006.1, from coordinate 13,033 downwards.
CGCAGTATCGCTTCCAAAACCGCCCGCAGCATTATCATGCGTAACTATTCCGGGTGTAGCTCCTGCATTATTAAACGCCGTATCAAGGCTGATTATGCAACCGCCGCTTTCTGTTGCTCCAAGAGGCCCTTCATACTGAAGCAATGACACATCTTCAGGCGAACCCTGCTGTGCCCATACCGCGACAGGCCTCATATCAGCGCGCAGCGCAAGCGAAGGCGAGTAAGAGTGCGGAACATTCTGCGATATATTGCGCGATTCAATCCCGCTGCCGTCAGCGTCAACCCATGCGGTATTAAACCGTTTGATATAATTAACCTCAAAATTGCCGGTGTCATTGCACACAAACGAGATGTGCGGCCTGCCGGACGGCTCTACAACAAGCGAAGGAGTAATGCATTCACCGCCATAGGAAGCGGCAACAACTGACTCAACTCCGGATCCGTCAACATCAACCCATGCAGAACCGTTGAACCATAAATAATTTATCTGATAATAAGTCCCGTTATCCTCCTGCCATGCCGCATGCGGCCTTCCAAAATTGTCAACAGCAAGAGACGGCTTTAGAGAATCATAAGGCGGCGTGTTTGAAATATTAATCGGGGTGCTCCACACAGAGCCGTTATAAAAGGCATGATACACTTCCATGAACCCGCCTGTATTGCTCTCATAAACCACATGTATGTTTCCTGTATTTTTATCAAAAGCAGCCGAAGGGTACTGCGACTGCACTGTGTCGTTTGATATATTAACAGCCGTACCCCAGGAACTGCCGTTCCAGCGCTTCATATAAATATCATAGTCTCCGTCATTATCATCTGTCCAGAAAATAATCGGGTATCCGCTGTTATCTGTGACTATTGAAGGATAACCGGAATTACCCGCGTTGTTTGAAACATTTCCGCCGCCTAAACCCTGCCATGCCAAACCGTTCCAGTAGTAACAGTAAATTTCCGAAGGCAAAGCGCCTTCCTGCCAGGCAATATAAGGAGTGCCCGTACCGTCAACCGCAAGCGCCGGGATATTGCTTGGGTCAACCGTGTTTGAAACATTTATATTCCCCCGTATATTCCATGCCGTTCCATTCCAGTATTTATAAAATATATCCGTGTTACCGGGAGTGTCGTCGCGCCATGCGACATGGTAATACCCGTTGTTATCAACAGCAAGCGAACGCGGCATGGTATATGACACGCCAGCGTTTATTTCAATCTTTTCCGATTCCCTTGCTGTCCCATCCGCGTCCACCCAACCGGTATCAACAGTATTTATAGGGGTAACCGTGACTGTAATAGTTATTGTATTTGTAAGAGTCGTCGTCTGTGTCGGTGTGAATGTAAAAGTGGGCGCTGCCGCAGGCCCTATATATCTTAACCTTACAAGCGCGTCGTAATTAAGAAAATTTGTGTAAGAAATGTTATTGTTTGTGGAAAATCCGGCATATCCCGCTTCTCCCTGAAAAGTTGCTTTTTGCATGTCCGCTGAACCTGACAACGTCTGTCCCGCAAGCACGTGCCAGCGGTTTGTGGACGGGCTGTCATGCGAACAGAAGAATACTTTATATATCTTTCCTTCTTCAAGAATATACTGAGCTGCAAGATCCGCTTCAATCCATGTGCCGCTTATCGCAACAGGCGCATTGCTTGTACCGGCAAGCACACCGCTTGTCATTGTAACCTTGGCTGCTTCATCATAAATGTAATAGTCAAGCGTCCCGCCGGGCGCCGTGGTTGACGCGTACACAAACGCGCCGATTTTATCAACTTTCCATCCGTTTGGCCCCGGTACAAATACCTGCATGGCAAAACGGTCATCACTTACATCGCCGGCTGTGTTATTATTATGAACAGCAAGAGCTATGTTCTCTTGATAAGGGTTTCCCCGCACGGTTCCGTCAGAATATTTCAGCGTCATAAGCGGATGTGTTGAATCGGGATTCCATCCAAGCCCAAGATTTGAAAAAGCAAGGAATTTAGAGTCATAAAAATTATCCGTAGGCCATATCCGCCATCCCGGTGTGTTTCCTTCCTTCCACTCTGAATATTTAGAGCCGTTTGGATTTCCACTTGGTTCTATCACGACAAAATAATCACCCGGATTAAGGGTGTAATTTGTAACAGGGCACGCAATCCACCCTGCCGCTGACGGGGTAATAAGGCCGGATGTAAGATACGTTCCGGAAGGCACATCGCCTGCCGCCGCCTGTATACCCACCTTATACTGCGGCGATGCACTTACAGCGTTAACATATGTATAAACAGATGTTATTATTTTTGATTCCGGCTGTGTAAAGCGCATTGCAATACGCTCGCCTGAAGCATCAAGGCGGGAAAGCCTTCCATTTTCCGCGGGTGACTTGTATCCCACCCATTTATGCTGCGGGCAATATGAAGCTTTTACTGTGTATCCGTTGGTATTTGATGTGCCTGCAGGAAACACGGCAGGAAACGGGCCTTCACTGAAAGCCGAAACATATCCCGGTACATTCATAGAAGTGTCAAAATTCAGCATTGAATCGCCCGCGTCGGATAATTGTACCGCTATCCAGTAATAACCTTTCTGAAGGCTGTATTGTGTGTTAAGATTAGTGCTGTTCCAGCCCGCAGCGCATGTTTGCGGCGCGCCCTGAAATAAAAGGCTTCCCGGCGCTCCGGCAGAATCCGAATAAAGCGCCAGCCTTATTGTTCCGCCTGATGACGAATAAATATACGCGGATAATTCATTTATAAATCCGTCTTCATGCAGCTGATAACGGCTTGCTGCAATATATGCCCCGTTTAAATCCACGTCAACCAAACCGGTGGAACACGCGCCAAAAAACTGCATGTCAGAACAGGCATAAACAGTCGGCGTGAAAGTCGGAGTAATTAATTGCGTGAAAGTTTCTGTCGCGGTCGGCACTTCTGTCGGTACGGGATTGTATTGAAGTTTAAATACAATATCCGCTTCATTTTCCACAATCCATGTGGTTCCTCCGTTTTCCGAAGAAACAGCTTTTTGATTCAAACCCTGATAATTCAAACCGGTATGCATTACATCCGCTACAACGCTGTAATTGTCAGGCATATTTATTTCATAATAGTCCGCGCTTCCTGTCCCTGTGTTCTGCGAATGAAAAATCAGCCTGTATGTTTTCCCGGCAATAAGCGTGAACGCGGGAAAACCGGCAGTCTTCCACTGATAAGTCCCGGTCACATCCGCGGGATACGCCAATATTCCTGACGCTTCATCAAAACCGTCAGTTATATTTTTAATGGTATAAAACACCGGGTCTGTCGGGTTTCCCGCCTTTCTTAAATAACATACCACTTCATTTGTTACCGTATCCGCAGTAAGATTTGATATGTCTTCACCATATATTTTATCATCTGAAGTTACAGCGGAATTATTTCCGTGAATATATGCCGAAAAACCGCTATAGTCATACGGGTTGCCAAAATGTTTTCCCCCTGTGTCTTCAATTTCAAAAACAGGCATTCCATTATATGACGCCCATGATGTCCCATTAAAAAACAGCACATCTGCATCCGCGTCATAATACTGATTAAGCGGGAAAACATGGTGATTCGGGGTTGTATATGAAAACTGATATCCGCCTGTCTGAAGAACAGAAGCTTCAACCACAATATGATAGATATTTCCGGCATTTAAAGTATAAGCTGGAATTTCAAAAGTATTCCAGTAATTCGCGGCCGCAGTAGGTGTGCTGTTTGTAAGATAACCTGCCAGCGGTTTTCCAAAACCGTCATCCGCTTTAATACCCACAATAAAAGTGGATGTTGCTCCGCCCTTATAACCTGTAAGCCTGATACTCTGCGCCTGTATATCATAAGGCGCTTTGAATTTATAACTTAATTGATAGGATGCATTGGTAAAAAACACCTTTTCCATTGTTTCTACAGAACTGACATTAGATAAAATAACAGGCGGTGTCGGAGTTGGAGTGGGCGCTTCGCCTTCACAATACTGCGCGTAAATGGACCACTGCGTGTCGTCATAATTTGAAGCCGCAAATACAGCGGGAAAATCACCAAATGTATAACCTGTCCTGTATCCTTCACTGCCCGAACCTATTGAATAATTATTGTCAATTTCAATTCCGGATTCTGCCTGAAACGCAAGCCAGTAATCCCCGGGCATTATGTTTACTTCCGGCACAGGAACTGCGTTCCATCCCAGAACAGCGTTATATAAAACAGACTGCGTCAAAAGATTTTCCGGCCCGCCAAGACCGCCGTTTAAAGAAGTGTTATTTGAATACAGCGCCACACGTATTCCGGTATTTACAGACATGGCAGCCACATTTAAATTAATTGTATTTACCGTTCCGGTTACACCCATTTTGTACTTTGTGGAATTTAAAGAAGTTCCGTCAGATGCCCACGGGGTTGAAAACCCCTTGGTTGTTTTTCCAAATGTCCCCTGAACACATCCCGCGTCTCCCTGCACAAAACTGTAAACAAGGTCAGTGTCATCATAAAATGTAAAAGAATCACCGCCATTTGAATCAATAATAAACCTGTTCTGAGCGCCGCCAAAAGTCTGTGACAAAAATAAGTTTTCAGCCCTTGGGTAACAGCTGTTTGTAAGCACTTCATATTCATTTAAACTTGAAGAAGGCCCGTTGGCGTAAAGATAAACTCTGTATGTCTTTCCTGTTTCAAATATAACAGGGTTAAACAAAGCCCTTTTCCAGGTATAAACCGTGGAAACATTGAACGAATTCGCAAGCACATCTTCATAAATAACTTCACTGTCTGTAATATTTACTATTCTGTAATTTAAAGGCTCTCCGGGATTTCCGTATCTTCTTACATAAAATTCAACACCGGTTATGGATGTTGCAGGACCGTTCCATATAATTTCTTCGCCTGCTACGCTGTCGTCTCCCGGCTCACCGTTAGTTCCGCCGGCGTGTATGGAGTAGTAATACGGGGACATATAAGGATTTCCAAATTCAGTCGTTCCTGATTCATCTATTATAAATATCGGCATACCGCCTTCGCCGTAATTCGCAGGCTGCCATGTACCGTTATATTCCAGTACCTGGGCATTGCCGTCATATTCCTGATTTTTCGGGAATAATTTATGGTTGGGAAAAGAATATGCAAAATTATTATAATTTAAAGATGTCGCATCACTGCTTCTGATAACAATGTGATATATCTGCCCTTTCGTCAGTGATACAGTTGTTATACTGACCTGATTCCACGAATTATCATTTAAAGAAGTTGTTGTACTTCCATTCAAATAGATACCGCTTGGATAGCTGTTAGAATCGGTTTGAATCCCTATTTCATAACCGGCAGAACCCAGTTTAGTCCCGCAGTAAATCCACAGCGAGCTTGTGGTCATATTAAAAGCCGCGGTAAAACGGTAGCTTAACCTTTTAGTTGATGAATTCAAAGAGACATATCTGTTTGTATCTTCTGAAATATACCTGTTTCCAAGAAGCACCGGTTCGGCTTTCACATAAACCGGTATGGCAACAGACACACACAATAAAAACAGCAATTGTATCATTCTAACCGCCGCACTCTTCAAACTATTCTCCCCTGCAACAAATCTGAAATCATTTTTCCCCCGCTTTATTTATTATCAACACTGTTAAACATTTGTTTCAGGCTTCAGCTTTTTTTACGGCTTCCTCAAAAACCCTGCCTCTTAAGGATAAAGCAACTGCTTTTGGATACCCGGCCTCTATTATCATAAGTTTTTTATTAATCAATTCAGATGCTTTTTTGAAATTTTCAGCTCCCATTCCTGTTTTTACGGCTTTAAACCTTATTGCCATAAGTTCCATCATAGCACTTAATGTTTTTTCAATTTTATTGTCCCCTGCCTGCTCAATATTCTTCATTAACCTTTCAAAATCCACGGAACCGTCTTCTTTCAGCCTGCCGTCGCCGCCCCAGTTGGTATTTTTAAGCACCGGATGTATAAGCGCGGTTTTTTCAAGCGAGCGCAGCATCATGTTGTTAACATTTTTCTCGCTGATTGTCTTCATCAGAACAGCCCTCAGTTCAAAAGATATTTCTTCATACATTTTAATCATTGCGGCCTTTTCTGTTTCGCCGAAAAAACCAAATCCGGACAAAGGCCGCGCTGTCTCTATCTGCTTCGCAAATTCTTTTTCAAGTTCTTTTGCACGCTTAATAAAATCATCAGTATTAGTTTCATCCGGCCCGGGTGTTTCCTGTTTTGTTTTAAAAATTTCATTTCCCGGAGGTAAAACAGCCGGCGCTGTTTTTTCTTCTTTGACTGCCTGCATAACAGTTCCGAAAATTTCCTGTATGTCCTCTAAACTTAAATGATTGTCTGATTCCAATGTTATCCCCGCCCGTTTTTATCAGCAGATTTTTTTGCGTTTATTATGGCGTCAATTATTCCGCCTTCTATGCACCACGTAATTAACGAAGCAGCTTCCTCTGCTTCGTCAGTTTTAAGTTTGATCACACAGTCAATAAAAGCCCTGTTTCCCGCTTCTATAAGCGCGCAGAAAGTAATTCCCGCGCCGCGGTATCCCGCGGCAATGGAAATAACCTGTTTTAAATTCTGTTCAATTATTTCCTGCCTCATTTTCTCCCTTTTATTTTCATCGGCGCTGCGCGAATACTTTTTGTAAATATCGTCAAGTTTATGGGGTGTAACTTTCTTTATGGCGTTAACCGCAATCAGATAATCTTTTAGTTTTGTATCTTTTGGGCACATAATTTTATTTTTCATAAAATATTCCCCCTTTTTTTAACGCTTTCTTTTTCAGCTGTTTTTATAAGCAATTTCATATTAACTTTTTTATTTTCAATTATTTCCGGATGCTGTTTAACAAACTTGCCAAAAGTGGGCAATGACACCTTTAAGTAAACCGCGCCTTCTTTTTTGCTTCTTAAGGTATCCATTAACTCACCTTCCTTATTATATTAATACGTCAATATACAAGCAATTATTATGCCTGTATTTAAGCCTTAATTTTAAATCGCTTTTTCATTTTTTCCCGTATTACGAAACAATTTGGTTTGTTTTTTGACATTTGGTTGATTATTTGACAGGTTTGCCATTATGAAAAGACAGTTTTAAAGACAGGCGTTATATCCTGTTTTCATCCATAAATATTCTTTTCTATTTCTTCTAATTTTACCACCTGTTCTTTCACTATATCTATGTCTATGCGGTCCTGTTCCTCTTCATTTGTTTCAGACAATACCCGCAGAGAGCAGGACGCAAGTACATTCAAGGAATAAAACCCCGCAAAGTATTCCATTACTTCCGGCATTAATTTATGTTCCTTAAAATATTTTTTATACTCCGTGTAAAACTTTTCAAAATCAGGCAGCCGTGTCATAAACCATAAATCGCCTTCAGGGGGGCCAAAAAAAGAAAATTCCCAGTCAAAAAAATGCAGGTGGTTATTTTTATCGGCAAGTATGTTCCATCCGTGCAGGTCTCCGTGGCAGAATACCACAGGCCCTTTTAAATTTTTCATCATAGGGGCAAGTTTTTTTATCCTGTCCAGATACCCGCCTGACCTGTTTTCAAAACCATCCAGCACTATTTTTAACACCCCACACGACGTGGTGTCCCCGCTGTGCCGCGACATTTTAATAACAGATTTTAATCTGCGTTCAAGCCCGGGAATATCAGAATATATTTTTTCAAAATCAGGCTTTTCATTCCAGGCCGCGCTGGCAGCGTGGTACTGCCCCATATCCCGCGCAAGGTTAAGGGACATTTTCAAATCAAGTTTACGCAGGTCCCCTATAGGCACACCATTTATATACTCATAAATCATAACAGTCATTGAATTATAGAACATTTTCATCGCGCCGCTTTTGGTGATGTATGGAACATTAATATCGGTGATATTTCCTTCGTTTTTCAGTTTATAAATAAGGGGCAGGTATCTTTTTGAAAGCGAAGATGCTTTTTTTCCTTCTGTTGAATTGTCATATATTTTTATGAAATAGTTTTTTTTGTCGCTCCCTGACGCTTTATAATTATGGCTTACCGCGCCTTCGGGAATAAGTTCAAATTGTTTTATTCCTATTCCATACTCTTTAAAAACCGCTTCGGCAAACTGTTTCTTATTAAACTTAAGTTCTGCCTGCATTGTTACCTTCTGTTTTTTAAAGCTGCCGTGTTTTCCAGCTTTTTTTTGATTTTAACCATCTCTTTCATTTTATTCTTTATGTATGCTGTCTGCGCGTCATCAACTTTTATACCCGCTTTTCGCGCGTCAGATAGAATCAAGGTTTCATCGCTGAGTATAATCAGCCTTTGTTCCGCCTGCATCAGTTTTTTTTCATAATACTCCCTGACATCATCCTGTGAATCCTGTTTTTCACCGGCTGTAAGGCTGTAATTTACATCAAGTTCAAACACACCCTTAAAGTTTATCACTTTATCAGACCAGACGCGCCTTTGCGCGAAAACAGCTTCCGCGTCCGGGCATTTTTCTTTAAGACACTCTCTGAACTTACGGTTATGTTCTTCCAGAACCAGCGCGCTGTAAGTAAAATAATCATCTTTTGTCTGCCTTAATTCCGCTTCTGCTTCAGCAATCTTAAAAGCTGTTTTATTTCCCCTGACTAAAAAATACCACAGAAAAAAATCCCTGATAACCCCTTTTTTCTGCCCTTTAAGGTGATTGATTGTTTCTGTGACAGAAATATTCTTTAATTCAAGTTTTAAGAGATTTTTTTCAATACTTTCAACTTTCTTTCCGCATTCATCCGATTTAACCGCAAAATTGTCAGGCTCCCCGGCAATTGCCGCGCCTGCTGACAGCATAAGGGTCAAAACCCACATCATAATTACTTTCATATTATTATCTCCATTTTCCAACATCATAATTTTTTGTCTTGGTAGCCGCGGGCTTCAGCCCGGGGCAGTTGTTCTTTGCTTTATTTGCACTTTAAGTTATGACCTTTACATTAGAAAACACAAAACAAAAATCGCGCGGGATAAAGACCCGCGTCTACCACCGCATACATCTAAACAACGCGCCCTAAAAGGGCGCGGCTACCAAACATTTAATACAAAACCGGAAACACAATGTATTGTGTCTCTACGATAAAAACATTAAAACAGAACCTATTCAATCCCTAATTTTTTAACCTTTGCCAGAAACGTCGTCCTGTTTATTCCCAAAATTTCCGCGGCTTTTGACTTATTACCGCCGCTTTTTGTCAAAGCGTCGCATATCTTTTTCTTTTCAAATGCCTCCACTTCATTGTCAAACCCCGTGCCGCTTTCCTTAACCGTATTGGACCTTATTTCATAAGGAAGGTCTTCCGGCTCAATAACATCATTATTACAGGTCACAAGTATCCTTTGAATAAGGTTTTCCAGTTCCCTTACATTTCCGGGAAAATCATATTTCATTAATATATCAAGCGCGGATTTTGAAACCGCCTTAACTTTATATCCGCCGTACTCGGCGTATTTTTTTATAAAGTATGCCGTAAGTTCCGGAATATCTTCTTTTCTATCCCGCAGCGCCGGAATGTGTATCTGCATTACATTCAGCCTGTAATAAAGGTCTTCCCTGAAAAGCCCGTCTGCAACCGCCTGCTTTAAATCCCTGTTTGTGGCGGTAATTACACGGGCATCCGACCTTATGGTTTTTTCGCTTCCCACCCTTTCAAATTCCATATTCTGCAATACCCGAAGCAGTTTAACCTGCATATCAGGGGCAAGCTCCGCAATCTCGTCAAGAAATATTGTCCCTTTATCCGCCAGTTCAAACCGCCCTTTCTTCATGTACATGGCATCCGTAAACGCCCCTTTTTCATGCCCAAAAAGTTCGGATTCCAGCACGCCCGGCGCCAGCGCCGCGCAGTTTACTTTTACAAGGGCTCCCTGCGCCCCGCGCCTGCTTTTTCTGTGTATTTCTTCGGCAATAAGTTCTTTGCCTGTGCCGGACTCTCCGGTTAATAATATTATTACTTCCTTATCCGCAACTTTTGCCGCAAGGTCTGTTACTTCTTTAATTTTTTCGGAATTCCCGATTATCATTCTTGAAGTAATTTTCTTAAAATTCCTGTTTTCCTCTTTAAGCGCCCTATGGCTCATTATTTTATCGGTCAGCACCCTCATCTGTTCTATGGAAAAAGGTTTGGTGATAAAATCAGAAGCCCCCTTTTTCATCGCCTTGACCGCTGTATCCACAGTGCCGTACGCGGTCATAATTATCACTTCTGTATCAGGGGAGGAATTTTTAACCGCTTCAAGAACAGCCATTCCGTCGGCTTCCGGCAGTTTTAAATCCGTGATTACAAGGTCAAATGACCTTTCTTTTATTAGTGAAAACGCCTCTTCCGCCGAAGCCGCTGTTATAATTTCATCACCCCGGGACGATATGGCTTCAGCCGTTATTTCCCTTAAATCGTCATTGTCTTCAACAATAAGAATTGAATTCATCTGTTTTCATTTCCTCCGCCGCAATTTGACTTATTGTATCATGCAGTGCTTTTCTTACCAATAAATAACCTGAATTCCGTCCCTTTACCTTCTTCAGAAAAAACCTTTATGTCTCCGCCGTGGGCTTCGTGTATTATTTTATAGGCAATAGGAAGCCCAAGCCCGTGGCCTTCTTTTCTTCCTGTAAAAAAAGGCTGAAAAATCTTTTTTATATTGTCTTTTTTAATCCCGGTCCCGTTGTCTTTTACTGAAACATAAACTTCCCCGCTTTCTTCGCCCGCGGAAAGCGTTATTTGTTTTTTGTCCTTATCAAGTGACTGATAGGCATTCAACAGAACATTATACAGCGCTTTTTTAATCAGATAAATATCCACATCAGCAAAAAGCCCGGCACCGGCACTTTCTATTTTTATTGCAGTTTTTACTTTTTCCGGCATCTCAAAAACAGTTTCTTCCAGAAGTTTATTCAGGTCAGCATTCTGCCTGTCCGGAATAAAATCTTTTGTATATGATAAAAAATTATTAATAAACTCGCTCATCTTTAATGTGTTTTTTATAATATCCGCGGAATATTTTTTTACCTTTTCATCCTGTGTTTTTTCATTTATAAGCTCCGCGTACCCCAAAAGCACGCCAAGCGAATTGCGTATTTCATGCGCGACGCCGGCTGAAAATTCCCCCACATCCGCCATCTTGTCCCTTTGTTCCATATACTGCTTCACTTCCACCCTCATGTTTTCCATGGCGTCCGCAAGCACCTTTATTTCCGCCCCGCCTTTGGTCTCTATTTTTTCGGAAAAATCCCTTTTTGACAGTTTCTCCGCTTTTTCTTTCAGCCTGCGCAGCGGCACGGTAATTCCCGAAGATATAATAAAAGCCAGTATAAAAGACGCCGCTATGGCAAACGCCCCCATTACAATAAGAAAAATTCTGTAACGGGAAACATACTGCAGGTATTCAACGCTGGCTTCAACGCCGACAGCGCCTGCGATAATATTTTTATTTTTTACAGGAACATACCCGGTTTTGAAATATTCCCCGCCCTTTCCCGCGTAAAGCCGTGAAGACGCAGCAACCCCTGACAGTGCTTTGTCAATTTCATACTCATCCACTTTTATAAAATATTTACCGTCATTTTTAAGCGTGGAAATAATTACTTTGCCTTCTGAAGGTTCAATTACGAAAACATCTTTGACTTTAAGAATTTCTTTCAGATTGGCAAGTTTTGCAAGATATCCGGTGTAAACTTTTCCCTTAAGCCCTATAAGGGCTATATCTTCAGGATTTATATCCGCCGCTATTATCCTTCCCGCGGATAAAAGCCTGTTTTCCATCTCGCTTTCAATATTGCCCAGGATAAAATTATAAGTAATTATGCCGAATACGGTTATAATAAACGCCGCGGAAATAAGAAAATACATAAATACTTTTACCCTAATTGTCCTGGCCATTAATCATCCCCGATTTTTATTTCTTATCAATAATTATTAATTGCTTTTTATGCCGCCGGATGCTTTATCTTTTTATAAAAAATAATAAACAACTCGCACCCAAGAAGAACCACAAGGCATCCGATAACAGCTGTGACAATATCAGGATAATTGCCGTCAAATCCCGTTTGTGACAGGTGCTTTAATAATATGCCGCTGTAAGCCCAGATTAATACAAATCCATAAGCCATATCCATACGCCTGATCATTGTCACGGCGCCAATGACCATTCCTGCCGCCAGCACAGCCATTGTCCATACTGATTCCGGATATCCAAACCCGTCCCATTTAAGGCTTACAAGCAAAACCGTCATATTGGCAATTGTGGCAACAGTTATCCACCCAAAATAAACAGAAAAAGGCAGCCTGATAAAAATTTTCTCCCTTTTTGTAAGGGTTTCTTTAAAGATAATGCCGCTTATTTTTATGAGGCAAATAAGAATAACAGCCATAAGAATCACGGACAGAATTATATACTTATAGTGCCAGGAAAAAATCCACGCCGCGTTTGCCAGAGACGATGTTGCAAAAAGAGCTCCCACTTTTTCAAACAAGGCGCTTCTGTCAGTATCCTTTGGCTGAAAAACGCCAAACTGGTAAACGGTATAAAACAGAAGCAGCAGATATATTAATCCCCAGATGGCAAAAGTAATGCCGGCAGGCGCGAAAAGGTTTTTGTAGGAGTCGGACACAGCACCCGTATTAAGCCCGTTTATAGGAAGCGCGTTTGCAAGATAATTTACTGTTATCATACTTATGAAAGTTAAAGCTACCCATATCTTTCCGCCTAAACCGTATTTTTTGTTTTCCATTTTTTCTCCTTAATTTAAAAGAGTTTTTAAGCCGCCCATACTTACTATTTTATTACTTAAACCGGGAATAATCCACAAAAACTTGTGCCTTTAAGGCTCTATTTTACCTTAATTATCCATAATAAGTAAAAAAACAACCATGTTTGAATACAATATTACCGGTTTGCGGCGCGTACTGAAAAAATATACACAATCCCTGTAAGCCGGAGGGACGGATGCACAGATGGACAGAGGGACGGAAGTAAAGACAAAGAACAAAAACAACTACCGCAATCAAAAATAATACAGGGGTTGGGTGTGTTTTTTCAGTAT